>NZ_JBHFLL010000170.1:0-2728 GCF_041928595.1 Microcystis sp. BLCC-F209 | reverse complement strand
ATAATACAGTGAGTTCTTTTCTTCTTCCGTGAATTCTAGGTTAATCATGTTTTTAATGAGTGCTTTGCTTCTAATTATGACTCTTAAACTATATTATTGTCCTTGAGTAAAAAATGCAAGTTGTAGCCGTGCAAAGTATAGTTATTCAAGGAGTTTTTGTATGGAATCCACAAAAGAGCGCGGGCAATTAATCATCATTGGTGGAGCAGAAGACAAAGAAGGAGATTGTCAAATCTTGCGAGAGTTTGTTCGCTGTGCTGGCGGGACTAAAGCTAAAATTGCCGTGTTAACGGCGGCAACAAGTGAGCCTCGTTCGGCTGGAGAAGCCTATACCCGAGTGTTTGAGCGACTCGGTGTCGAGGATGTATGTGTCCTCGATACCATTCACAGGGAAGATGCCGACGATCCAGAAAACCTGAAAATCATTGAGGAAGCCACAGGAGCGTTTTTTACCGGGGGAGATCAAGCCCTAATCATTGAACACATCAAGGGAACTCAGCTAGATACCTTACTTCACCAACGCAATCGGGAGGGAATGGTGGTAGGTGGGACAAGTGCCGGTGCTGCCATCATGCCCGATCTGATGATTATTGAAGGAGACTCGGAAACCAACCCACGCATGGACGCGATAGAGATGGGTCCGGGAATGGGATTTCTGCACTCAGTGGTGATCGATCAGCATTTTGCCCAGCGCGGACGGCTAGGTCGCCTGATTTCCGCTCTCTTACAGCAGCCAGCTAACTTAGGCTTTGGCATTGACGAAGATACAGCAGTAATTGTGGACGGTGACGAATTTAAAGTGGTGGGGCGTGGGGCTGTAACAGTTGTCGATGAATCAGAAGCAACTTATGATAATTTAGACGAACTGCTCAAAGATGAAGCGATGGCAGTGTGTGGAGTCAGGTTGCACATCTTACCTCAAGGATTCCGCTTTAACTTGAAAACTCGCAAGCCCGTTTTCTCTCGATCAATAGAGTTAAAGGATAGCAATCCTAAAAAGGAGGCAGAAGTTGAAAGGGAGTAGGTCGGAGGGAACAATCAGTGGTGGCTTGTACCCGCCACTGATTGGAGAATTTATTTAGGGTTTGCTGAATAAATCTAAAAACCTTGTTGGGTAAAACTTTTAGACCTTTTGGCCATCAAAAAGTAATGGTTCTGGGAGTGATCGGGGGAAAATTTCCTGGACTTTTTCCCTGAAAATTAGGTAATTGACCCCCTCAAAATCGGTAAAACCCTACACCCCACACCCAACCCCCCCGATGTCGGGGGGGTTGGGGGGGCACACCCTGCCCCCAGGAAAAACTTTTTGCCGCAAACCCTATTTAAATCAGAAAAATATTGACTCTGAGGTCTAAGAATGAATCACGATCGGGATGATGAAACCAATCTTGAGCGGCGACGAGAACTGCTACATGATGAAGAGGCTTTTCGACTTGATCAAGAAGAGAAACGCCTGCGATCTGCCAGACGAAGTAATACCTTAAATTGGATAATTAATAGCATTTTCGGGCTGGCAGGAATAGTGCAAATACTACTGGTAATGAGGTTCTTGCTGCGTTTGTTTGGTGCGAACCCACAAAATCAATTTGCTCAGTTGATTAATCATCTATCTGCACCTTTCATTGCGCCATTTTCCACCTTATTCATTAGTCCTGCTTCATCTGGTGGAGCAAACATATTTGATGTTAATATTGTGATTGCGATCGTAGCCTATGCTCTCTTGAGCTATACTTTGCACGGCTATAACTTGCATTTTTTCCTCAAATCACTCTAGTATTAGATAATGCCCGCTATCAAAAATGTAAAATTGTTGAATAATTGGCTCTTTCTTTGTCAATAGAATTACTCTATCTGCCGTCTTATTGCCTAATCTAAATTTAATTGAAAGCCTGTGGAAATTTGTCAAAAAGAAATGTTTGTATGGTAAATATTATGAAAACTTTTCCGACTTTTCTTCAGCTATTTATGAATGTCTGAATGATGCCTATCTGAAACATAAAAAAGAACTGGATTCCTTGTTCACTCTAGGATTTCAGAAGTTTAATAAATCTCAGATTATGAACGTCTAACCCACCTTCCGCACTTCTTAACATTCAATTGATAATTTTTACTAATACATTGCTTACAACCCTTTGCCAGTAAAGATTGTAGCTACAATGATCGATTTTCATCAAGGTGAAGAATTGTAATTTGTTTTCTCAGAAAAAATCAATTATTGAAAATGTTCTCAATAGTAGTTTCTACAATGAAGCTTTTTCGTCAAAACATCTTGGGGAATGTAAAAATATATAAAGGTATATGAAGATGTGCGGAATGTCGGGTCTAAAGTATATCAGTTATCAGTCATCAGTAATCAGATGTGAGTTTTCAGTTCACAAGGGCCGAATCTAAGTAGGTAGGCACAATTATTTGTAGGATGGGTTAGCGGTAGCGTAACCCATGCGGGCGTTGGGTTTCATGCTTCAACCCAACCTACGTTTATTTTATATTTAATTCCACACACCTACTTAAAACCTAATTGGTTAAGCTAAAAGCTTTGATGTGCTTAGTTTCTAACCTTCTTTTTAGGTGAGAGAATTGCCAGATTCTTTCTTTTGCCGTTCGGCGAGCTTTTGTCGAACGCTCGCCGAACGGCCGAAGCCTCTTGCATGAGTGACTCTTGCCTTCAGAACCTGATTACTGTTTACTGTTTACTGACCACTGAAAAAAACTCCCATCAACAGTGTCT
>NZ_JBHFLL010000017.1:0-1061 GCF_041928595.1 Microcystis sp. BLCC-F209 | reverse complement strand
GCAAAAATAAGGATTAAATTGCATAAAATCTGTAAATAGACCATTTAATTAATTATTATTCATTCTTAATTCTCCTGACTACTGACTACTGACTACTGGCTCCTAACCCCAACAACAATTTTTGATTTTTACAAGAGGTCTATTAAACTTGCCAGTAATTTGTGATGATTTCATCAAAAACCCCTGATAATTGTCGGAAAAATTAGCACCTTTTGTCATACACTCCTTTGCTAAAGTGCGACGTAATGATAGGTGTAAATTCTCTCTTTTAGACATGAGGCAGTGGGGTTTCTTGGTCTATTATTTGGCCTTAAAGCCAACAAGTTATTCATTTTGAATCAGATTAGCTCAATTCAATTATAGTTGAACTTTACTCTGTAAGTCTGTAATTTGAACAAAATGATAAATAATCGCTTTCTTGTCCTAGATAGCCATTTAAATCGCTAAATTGGTTATTTGATCCCCCTTTTACCCTCAGAGGGTATCTCCCCTCATACTAACCCAACTTTTTCTGACAATCTCAACTTGATCGGCTGTATCAGTAAGGGGGAGTTTAGAGCAATAGCAAATAGTTATAGAGGCAAGCATTAAGCAGATCGCACCGCTCGGCAATCTGCTTTTCATTACTATTCCTAGCTTTTAGAGTTTGGAACCACCTCATCTCAAAGCTCAGTGCTATACCACCTTGACAGTGTATTCTAGAGTCGCCGTTTTTATCTTTGAATTTGAATTTAACAGTTAGAATACTAAATCGGCCGAGTAGTAGTTGCTAACATAGGCATCGCTGTTGTTGTAGAAGGAGTTGTAGGCATAGCCATACTCTGACCCTAGACCTGAATAACCTTCGTAGCTAGAAACATTGTAGGTGGTGGTGAAGCTCGCCGTTCCGAGACCGTCGTAATCGTAACCCCAATCGGTGTAGCTATACTTTGCACGGCTACAACTTGCATTTTTTACTCAAGGACAATAATATAGTTTAAGAGTCATAATTAGAAGCAAAGCACTCATTAAAAACATGATTAACCTAGAATTCACGGAAGAAGAAAAGAACTCACTGTATT
>NZ_JBHFLL010000169.1:0-4709 GCF_041928595.1 Microcystis sp. BLCC-F209 | reverse complement strand
TTTAACTGAATGTAGTGATCGATCTTTGTGTCCTTTGTGCCTCTGTGGTTCCTTCCACTCTTCTTTGTCTGATCAGTTTAACTGAATGTAGTGATCGATCTTTGTGTCCTTTGTGCCTCTGTGGTTCCTTCCACTCCCTCGCCAGCAGGACTGTATCTTAGAATACATTTTAACCAGCAAACCTAAGAGAGCCTTCGCACCGGTGAATACCACATAGGGGTTTTCTGCATCGATCTAATTTTTTCTAGAATGGGGAGAAAAGTAATTGCCATCAATCCATGATTCAGAGTATCTCGTCCTCTTGGTTGTCTGAGTATTCCTCGGCAGTTGCCGCGGGAATTTGCGCTATTTTAGTCTTTTTTGGTTGGTTATGCCTACACCTTAATCTGATCGGCCCAGCTTTTATCCTACTAGCGATCGCATATCTGGTGGGAGGATACGAGAGTACCCAAGCAGGATTGACGACTTTATGGGAGGAAAAAGAACTAGATGTGGACCTATTAATGATTGTAGCGGCTTTAGGGGCGGCGATTTTGGGACTCTGGGACAGTAATTACTATCTCATCATCGATGGAGCCGTTTTAATCCTGATTTTCGCCATTAGTGGTGCTTTAGAACAGATTGCCATGGCAAAAACCGATCGCAATATTCGTTCTCTCATGGCCATGACTCCCGATACTGCTAGATTAATCACGGGAGACAGGGAAAAAGAGGTTCCTATCAAGCAATTACAGATCGGTGATACAGTTTTGGTCAAACCGGGTGAATTAATCCCCATTGACGGCATTATTATGGAGGGAAACAGTCCCATTAATCAAGCGCCAATTACCGGAGAATCCCTTCCCGTGGATAAAACCATCGGTGAAGAAGTCTTTGCGGGAACTCTCAACGGTGCGGGAGTGCTACGTTTAAAGGTGGAAACTCCCCCCGAAAGTCGCTTAATTGAGAGGGTGATTCGTTTGGTAGAAAAGGCACAAAATGAATCCCCTCCCTCCCAAGAGTTTATCGAAGGTTTCGAGCGAGGTTATGCGAAAATTATCGTGATTTTGGGCTTAATTTTCGGGATTTTACCGCCTTTTCTCTGGGGTTGGACCTGGGAAACCACTATCTATCGGGCCTTAATTTTTCTCGTGGTGGCTTCTCCCTGTGCTTTAATGGCCTCGATTATGCCAGCTTTGTTATCGGGTATCGCTAACGGGGCAAAACAGGGGATTTTATTCAAAAATGGCGCAAGATTGGAGATGATCGGCCGCATACGAGCGATCGCTTTTGATAAAACCGGCACTCTCACCCTTGGTAAGTTGCAAGTGGTGGAAATTATCCCTATCCATGCAGTCAGCGAAAATGAGGTGTTAGCGGTGGCTGCATCCCTAGAATCCTGTTCGGAACATCCCATCGGGTCTGCTATTACCGCCACAGCCAGGGAACGTGGTATAAATTTCTTCAGTGCTAATCAGGTGCAAGCGGTATCGGGACGGGGTATCACGGGAAAAATTGCCGATAAGTCGGTATCTGTGGGCAATTTTGCCTATATTCGTGACCATATTACTGATCTTGACCAGAATATTTTAGCTATCCGCGAACGTTTACAAAAAGAAGGCAGAACCCTCGTCTGGGTAGTACAAGAGAATCAGATAATCGGGGCGATCGCTGTTGCCGATAGCCTGCGGGAATCGGCAGTTAATCTGGTGAAGCAGCTAAAAAAGATCGGTATCGAACATATCGTTTTAATTACGGGTGATAATCAACAAAGTGCCGATAAAGTTGCGGAAAAACTCGGTATTGAGGAGGTTTACGCTGATTTACTGCCCGAAGATAAGTTAACCGTGATCAAAAATCTGCAAGAAAAATATCACACTGTCGCTATGGTGGGGGATGGCATTAATGACGCGCCCGCTTTAGCTATGGCTAATGTGGGGATTGCCATGGGAAAAGCTGGTAGTGATGTGGCCTTGGAAACGGCCGATATTATCCTTATGTCCGATAATTTAGCCAAAATTCCCAGCGCGATTAACCTTGGTCGTCGTGCCAATCGCATCGTTAAACAGAATATCACCTTCGCCCTCGCGTTTATCGGCATATTGCTAATAGCCAATTTTGCCGGTGATATAACTTTACCTCTTGGTGTCATCGGTCATGAAGGATCGACGGTATTAGTGACTCTAAGCGGTTTAAGATTGTTCAAATAGGGATAAAAATACAGAGAACTATGGGCGAAATCCAGGCAATCCGAGGCACAAAAGATATTTTACCGGCGGAGATCGGTTACTGGCAGTGGTTAGAGGAAACTGCCAGCAGAATTTTAGGGACTGCGCTGTATCAAGAGATACGAACTCCCATTTTTGAACAGACGCAACTTTTTGAACGGGGTATCGGGGAAGCGACGGACGTGGTGGGTAAAGAAATGTACACTTTCCTCGATCGCGGTCAACGTTCCCTGACTTTGCGACCGGAGGGAACGGCTGGGGTCGTTCGCGCCTATATTGAACACAAATTACAGGCCGCCGGAGGAGTACAAAGACTCTGGTATAAGGGGCCGATGTTTCGTTATGAACGTCCGCAAGCGGGTAGGCAGCGACAGTTTCATCAAATCGGGGTCGAATTGTTGGGAACTGATGACCCTAGGGCGGATGTGGAAGTAATTACCCTTGCCAGCGAGATATTAAAAGCTGTGGGGCTAGAAAACCTAAAATTAGATATTAATTCCCTGGGAAATGCCCAAGATAGGCAAAATTATCGTCAGGCCTTGCTAGATTATTTGACTCCCTACAAAGCTGATTTAGACGCAGATTCTCAACAGAGATTAGAAAAAAATCCCCTGCGAATTTTGGATAGTAAGGACGAGAAAACCAAGATTATCTGTGAGAATGCCCCCAGTATTCTTGAACATCTCAGTAGTGATTCTCAAAAGCATTTTGAACGGGTGCAATCTTTACTAACCGATTTGGGAGTTATCTATAATCTTAATCCCTCTTTAGTGCGAGGATTGGACTATTACACCCATACGGCCTTTGAAATTCAGTCCGATGATTTAGGCGCTCAAGCCACGGTTTGCGGTGGTGGTCGTTATGATGGTTTAATAGCTCAATTAGGCGGACCAGACACACCAGCAGTGGGTTGGGCAATCGGTTTAGAACGTCTGATTATATTATTACAACAAAAGCAATCTTTATCTTTTTTGGTTCCCGATTTTTATCTCGTCTCCAAAGGAGAAAAAGCTGAGGCCCGCAGTGTGGTGTTAGCGCAACAATTACGCGGATTGGGGTTTAGCGTCGAGTTAGACTTAAGCGGCAGCGCTTTCGGAAAACAATTTAAACGGGCCGATCGAGCTAAGGCGGTGGGCTGTATAATTTTGGGGGATGCTGAGGCTGAAAATGGCACGGTACAACTGAAATGGATGGCCACCCAAGAACAAATTAGTCTAACCCAAGCGGATTTATTGACACAAGCAGGGGAATTAAAAGCGCAAATCTCTCGGCACAAATCCTAAGTTTTAGCGTCATGGCCAAACATTAGGCTCTCTTGTTCTTTGTGTCCTTTGTGGTTAGTTCTACTCGCTGGGTGCATCTCATTTTTGTAAATCTACCAATTGGGATTTTTACGGGGAAACCCTCTGCTAAAATCGGACGTTGTTTCTGATTTTACCACTCAATCCAGGCTTTTGGGGGGTTCTACCCCCCAAACCCCCCGTTGGGGGCGTGGCGCCGCCCCCAAACCCCCAGCGCATTAGTTTTTCGGTGGGATGCTTACACGCAGCTGCTGATACATTTGTCATCATCTAAGAGTCACTGATAATTGCTGATTGTCGGTATTCCTGCAAATGTGAGATGCAGCCCACTCGCTCGCTGGCGGGACTGTATCCTAGAATACATTTTACCCACCAAACCTAAGAGGCCAAACATTAGGCCTAGGCTAAGACTATGGAATTTATACTGCAAAAACAAGGGGAGAATCACGGAAGCACAATTTCTACTAATTCCCTAGAAATTGTCTCGGGAAACTATCGTCTCTTGGCCCGTCTGGATTCTCCTTTTGCTCATATTGAAGTGCGTATCGATTACGAATCTCCCGAAAGTAGCGAACGATATACTCATTATTATCGATCGGATGCCGGGGGTTGGCTAGAAATTTTTTCCTATCGAGATTTGGGAATAGGTAGCTGGAAAATTCGCTGTTATGGGGATATTCTGGCAGAATTGGGGGGGCAAGGTTGGCAAGAAATGTTAACTTTAATTGTTACTCCTGTTAAGATCAATTATCTGGCTCAATTAGAACAGTTAATTAAGACCGAAATTGAACCTTTATTAGTACAAGAATCCTCTCCAGAGATGGTAAAATTAGAATTGGCTGATTTAACTAATAATTCTGCCTTTGTTTTTGATTTATGCCTACCAGAGGAAACAATGACTGCTAGAGAAGGGGTAACTCTAGAACTGCCGGAACCTGCTAATATGAAAAAGAGCCTTCAAAGTTTATCTAATCGCAATTCTGCACCTTTACCACCGAAAATATCCGGTTCTAATTCTCGCCGAAAATCACCGCAACTTCCCCCAATTCCTAAAAATAAATAGGGTTTGCTGAATAAATGTGAAAACCTTGTTGGGTAAAACTTTTAGACCTTTTGCCCATCAAAAAGTGCCGACCCTTGGAGTGATTGGGGGGAAAATTCAGGTACTTTTTCCCTGAAAATTAGATAATTGACCAGATGA
>NZ_JBHFLL010000168.1:0-6805 GCF_041928595.1 Microcystis sp. BLCC-F209 | reverse complement strand
AATAGGCTTTTCGAGGGTAATTCTTGTTTTAATTCTCCATGTACGCAGTCTTTAAAAGCCTCTATTTCGTTCCAAGACACGATTAAGAGTGGCTTTTAGGCTAAGTATAATTACTTATCGCGTAAGTGAGATGCTCCCATAGATTTGGCTAGGTCTTGTTTGCCTTGATTACTAATACATTTATACCTTATTTCTGGGGGAATAAGTTTAGGCAAAAGTTCGTTTAACACATTTTCTATAGATGACTCTTCTAGCAAAAATACGATATCATAGTTCATTATGGTGCTACTCCTTCAAACCAGCCTTGATTCCAAAGATAGCCGGGTAAATCGCCTTCCGCTACTAAGTTTTTGATGATTTCGCTATCGGCAGCCCTATGGATTTGGGTGATACCTTGGGATTTAATTAGCCAGAAAATACTAGCTAGTGGAACCGCATTGAGAAAATCGGGGGAGTGGCTAGAAACAAATACCTGACCCCCCCGATAGCTATAGTGGGCGAATTCTTCGGCTAGTTCTTTTAATAAAGTAGGATAAAGTTGGTTTTCTGGTTCTTCGACACAGAGTAGGGGATGAGGATTGGGATCGAATAGTAATATTAAATAGGCGAACATTTTCATAGTCCCGTCAGAAACATAGCGATCAATAAAAGGGTCTTTAAAGGCCTGATCTTGAAAACGTAAAATCAAGCGACCGTCTTCGGTTTCTTTGGCTTCTACAGAGGAAATACCCGGAACTCGTTCTTTCATTTTTTCGAGAATTTGCTGAAAAATTTCGGGATATTGTTGATAAATATATTGAGCAACTGTAGCTATGTTGTCGCCAGTGGGGGATAAGTGTTCAGCATAAGATATTTCTTTACTTCCTCTAGCTTCGCTAATATGAAAGTCAGAAACGTGCCAATTTTCAATCAGAGAACGAAAGGCTGTAGCGGCTTTAAAACGTTGAAATTGTCCTACTCCCTTGATCGCTAGTATGTCGTTAGATTCTAGCTGTTGTTCTTCTCGATCGAGTTCTTTATCCGGTTTACTAAAATCTTCTTCGTTGGTGATAGCATATCCTTGACCAAGTTTAAAATCTAAAAAATGAAAAGGTTTACCGTGTTCACCCCGTTTATAGCGAAGTATTTCGCGTTTGATAACGGGGCGATTATTGTTTTGTCCAATTATGATTTGATAAGTAACCAGACGTTCTGTATCTAAGATTTTCATGGGAAATTGCAGCTCGATTTCAATATCTTCCTGTTCTTGACCTCTAGTGATAATTTCTCTATAACCGCCGCGAATTTGTAAGGCTTGGCGAATGTTGTTTTTGAGGGCATCTCGCAGAAACACAAAAATATCAAATAGAGTAGATTTTCCCGTGCCGTTAGCTCCAATAATCACACAAAAAGGGGGAATATCTCTTATGTGTATGTTTTTAAACATACGATAGTTTTTTATTTTAATAGAAACAATTTTCATGATATAATCGAGCCGTTATAGTTTTTTTGATTATACGATTGATCAGGTGAAGATAATTGATCAATTAGTCAAAAAAGCCAGAGATTAGGCTCTCTTGGACATGGGGGGATAAATCAGCTAGAAACTAGAGAGGCCAGATCAACCGTCTGAAGAAGGGACAAGAAACCAGACTCAAGACAAGTTGCCCAAAATAGCGTAAATTGTCTATAAATTTGTTCAACGACTTAAATTAGTACAAATGTTTGACTGTATTATCATCGGTGCGGGACCAGCAGGAACGACGGCGGGTTATCATCTAGCTAAAAGGGGACGATCTGTCCTGATCCTTGATAAAGCGAAATTACCCCGTTATAAACCCTGTGGTGGGGGGGTATCCCCGGCAATTAAGCAGTGGTTTGATTTTGACTTTACCCCCGTGATCGAGAATACCGTCACGCAAGTACAGTTTACTTGGAAACAGGGGGATACCGTCACCACTAAGTTAAATATGCTAGAACCGATGTGGATGGTACAAAGGGATCGTTTCGATGATTTTTTAGGTCAACAGGCGATCGCAGTCGGGGCAACCATCCAAGATAACAGCGAAGTTACCCAGATCAAATTCCTTCAAGATCACTGGCAAGTTACCACATCCCAGGGAACATTTTCAGGCAAATATCTGATTGCTGCCGATGGTGTTAAGGGCAATACCAGTCGCTGGTTAGGATTACCAGCGAAAAACCAAGCGATCGGGGCTACTCTCGAAATTACTAACGCAGAAGTGACTATTCCCCCCCAAAAAGCTTTTTTTGATTTTGGTTCCCTAAAAAATGGTTATATCTGGGCTTTTCCCAAGTCTAATGGTTACACAATTAGCGGTGGTTGTTTTAAGGGCAGCATCAAATCCGAGGAGCTAAAAAAACAACTGTTAAATTATGCCCGTCAAAAGGGCTGGAATTTAGAGGATTATCGCTATAGTGAGTATGCTTTAGCCCTTTGGAACGGAAATCAACCGCTACACGCCCAAAATGCCCTAATTACAGGAGAAGCGGCGGGTATTCTCGATCCGCTCATCGGGGAGGGTATCCGTCCGGCAATTTTGACGGGAGTTAAGGCAGCCGAGGCGATCGATCGAGCTTTAGCCGGAGATAATCGGGCTTTGGCGAGCTATAGTCGGATAATTCGGGAAGAATGGGGGGAAGATATGGCTTTAGCGGCCAAATTAGCCAGTTTATTCTATCAATTTACCCAAATCGCCTACAATGTCGCCGTTAAACGGCCGATCGCCGGTCAACTGATGGGACGTATTCTCGTGGGAGATTTAAAATACCGGGATGTTACGGAACAAGCGATGCAACAATTGAAAAAGCTTTTACTGCCCGGATTCGGTTGGTGATAACACCTCCCGCACCAGGGTAGGGGTGACTCGATCGCTAATGGTGACTTGGCCGATTGCCGTTGGTAAAATAAATCTAACCTTGCCATCTTTAACCTTTTTATCGGCAGTGAGAGCATTGACCATCTCATCGGCATTTAAAGGCGGCATACGGGTTTCTAAGGCAGCTTTTTCGATTAAATCGGTTTGACGTTGATTTTCCCTGGCGGTCCACATTCCCAGTTTAACAGCGATCGCTCCTGCCGCCACCATCCCCATCGCCACCGCTTCCCCGTGGTTAATCCTAGTATATCCCGTTAAACTTTCAATGCCGTGGGCGATCGTGTGACCATAGTTTAAGATCGCCCGCAAACCCGCCTCTTTTTCGTCTTTGCTTACCACATCTGCTTTAGCTTGGCAAGACTTTGTAATAATTGTTTGCAATAGCTCGCCATCGATCTGAGAAAAACTGGCTAAATTGTCCGAGTCTTCCAACTGTTGAAATAACTCAGCATCCCAAATTACACCATATTTAATCACTTCTGCCATTCCAGCCCGAAATTCTCGCACGGGTAGGCTTTTAAGCACGCTAGGATCGATCAGAACTAATTTCGGTTGATAAAACGCCCCGATCAGATTTTTGCCCTGGGGATGATTAACACCGGTTTTACCCCCGATGGAAGCGTCCACCATCGCTAACAGAGTGGTGGGAACTTGGACAAAATTAACGCCTCGTAACCATGTGGCTGCCGCAAATCCCGTCATATCACCGATTACACCACCACCGAGGGCAACCATAGTCGAGGAACGTTCCAGCCGGTGAGCGAGGGCGCTATCATAAACTTGGGCGATCGCATCGAGGGTTTTATAATTTTCGCCGGCGGGGATCAGATGAGTAAAAACGACAAATCCCGCTTTTTCTAGGGAATTAACGGCTTTATGTCCGTAATAGTCAAAAATTTCGGGATTAGAAACCAATAAAACCTTTTTGCCTAAGCTTAACTGGCTCATTTCTGCACCGAGATTAGCTAAACTGCCCTTCTCGATCAGAATATTATAGGAGCGATCAGGTAAATTAACGGGAATACAAATAGCCATGGGGTGTGGTAATTATAAATTATCAATTATGAATTATGAATTGCGAGGTAGGGAGATGGGGAGTGCCGGAGCAGGGAGAATAAATAAAAATAATCTCCTGACTCCTGACTCCCGATAGCCAAAAAGATGATCGGTTATTGACGCAGCTTAGTCAACTCTAAGAGCAGACGACAGGATAAAAAACAGATAAAGCTCTCTCCCAGAAAGAGACTTAATTGCCAAGCGTCAGCGATCAAGTCTGTGGATAATTGTAGGGGAACTAGGCCGCGGACTAGGGCAAAAGCTGCCACTGTACCATCTTTGAGATGGGGATTATCATCGTTACGGACGACATAACGATAGGTGACACCGAAGAGAAATCCGCTAATTATCGCCCCGGATATCTTGACAAAAGCGCCAATTACTGTGAGCGATTCCCCTAAAAATAGTCGATCAACAGTTAAAAATAGCAGATAGGGAACCAGGAAAGCCAGCGCCGAGATACTCCCCACCTGTATGGATTCGATTCTTTCCTTGAGCGTAATTTGCACGATCGCCTCTCTAAAACGGAGTCACTGATGGAGTATTATCGAAAATTTGGGTTGAAAACCTCGCCCTTTAGGGCGACTTTATGTTAGCATTAAATTGAGTCGTTGACTTTGGGAACGCAGGAAACAAGCGACACTCCGTAATCCCTAAATCTCTAACCATCACTGGTACAAAAGCTTTCATCCTAAGTCCACATGGTAAGAGCGAAAAACAATTAAATACTGTGGGACACACAGAAATTTACGCTTGGGGAGTAGTCTTTAAGGGTGCTTACCTTGTAGGTGTAGTCGGACTAGACATGAAACTGTAAGACCAAAATTAGCTTTGCTAGTAGCGGCAAGATTCAGCCCAAGAATCTCCGCACTTTTAGGGCGGAGAGTGTCAACTCCTAAGTAATTCGTTTAACAAAGGCAATTATGGATATTTTGACACTTGGTTGGGTTAGCATTCTCGCCCTGTTCACTTGGTCGATCGCCATGGTGGTTTGGGGTCGTAACGGTTTCTAGGTAATCTATAGATACCATAGATACCATGGAAACATCCTTGATTCTCAACACTCTCTTTCTAGTCGCCTTAATTCTCCTCGTTATCGTCAGTGGTGGCATTCTCTACCTGACGACTACAGAATGGCGCGATCGCCGTCGCCAAGATGGCGATAAAAAATTAGGAAAATAATCCCGAACAGGTGTACTTAATTACGCCTGTTTTTCCTTTACTATAGATTTCCTGCAAAAATCAAAAATCTTCCGTTAGGTGAGGAGACGGTCGATAGGATAATCCGAGACAGGAGGATAAAAAAGACAAGAAACAACTATGCTATCCACAAAACCTAAGATTATGTCAGATTTATCTGAGTTTTTAGATATTTTGACTAGATAGCGGTTCTAGAACTTACTTTTTCAGGAGGTCTTAAGTAGCTAGACGCAATTAATTAGACATATCTCACCACCTCTTGCCTTTTGCCTACTACTTATGATTAAAATACTGCACTTATCGGATATTCACATGGGGAGCGGTTTTTCCCATGGTCGTTTAAATCCAAAAACGGGATTAAACACGCGTTTAGAGGATTTTATGGGCAGTTTAAGCCTCTGTATCGATCGGGCTATTGCCTCCCCTGTGGATCTAGTGCTTTTTGGGGGAGATGCCTTTCCCGATGCCACTCCTCCTCCTTTTGTTCACGAAGCTTTTGCCAGTCAATTCCGTCGTCTTGCCGATGCTAAGATCCCGACGGTGTTATTAGTGGGTAATCACGATCAACATTCTCAGGGTAATGGCGGTGTCAGTCTCTCCATCTATCGTACCCTAGCGGTGCCGGGGTTTATTGTTGGCGATCGCCTAACCACCCATCGCATCGCCACCCGCAACGGCGATATCCAAGTCATTACTTTACCCTGGTTAACCCGCGCCACTCTCTTAACCCGTCCCGAAACCGAGGGGTTATCCTTGAGTGGGGTAAATGAATTATTAATTAACCGTTTGGAGCCAGTTTTAGAAGGAGAAATTCGCCAATTAGATACAAGTTTACCAACAGTTTTATTAGCCCATTTAATGGCTGATCGAGCTAGTTTAGGAGCAGAAAGATTTTTAGCGGTTGGTAAAGGTTTTACCGTGCCTTTATCGTTGCTAAATCGTCCACAATTCGAGTATGTTGCCCTCGGTCATGTTCACAAACACCAGAATCTTAATCCTAGCAATGATCCGCCTATTGTCTATCCTGGGAGCATCGATCGAGTAGATTTTAGCGAGGAAAAAGAAGATAAGGGCTATGTTTTAATAGAAGTGGCTAAAGGAGAGGTTAAATGGCAATTTTGCCCTTTACCTGTGCGTCCTTTCCGTTCCATCGAGGTGGATGTTTCCCAGGCAGCAAACCCCCAAAAAGAATTGCTGAAAGCTCTCAAAAAATACGATATTCAGGAAGCAGTTATCCGCTTAGTTTATAAAATTCGCAGTGAACAATTAGAGCTAATCAACACCAATCAGCTTGATGAGGCGTTAAAACCTGCCCATAGTTATAGTATTCGGGCTGAGTTAATTAGTCAATTAACCCGTCCCCGTTTACCAGAATTAGGGGTGGGTAATCAATTAGATCCGATGGAGGCGTTAAAAGCTTATATCGATAATAAGGAAGATTTGCGCGATATTGTTGATGATATGTTAGAGGCAGCCCAGCTTTTATTAAATCAACAGCCAGAATTTTGGCCAGAGGAAGAAACCTCGATTTAGCTATCAGTTATCAGTTATCAGTTATCAGTTATCAGTTATCAGTTATCAGTTATCAGTTATCAGTTATCAGTTATCAGTTATCAGTTATCAGTTATCAGTTATCAGTTATCAGTTATCAGTTATCAGTTATCAGTTAT
>NZ_JBHFLL010000167.1:0-6261 GCF_041928595.1 Microcystis sp. BLCC-F209 | reverse complement strand
TCCTTCGTGCCTTTGTGGTTAATCCCCTTAGTGTCCTTCGTGCCTTTGTGGTTAATCCCCTTAGTGTCCTTCGTGCCTTTGTGGTTAATCCCCTTAGTGTCCTTCGTGCCTTTGTGGTAAATCCCCTTAGTGTCCTTTGTGCCTTTGTGGTAAATCCCCTTAGTGTCCTTCGTGCCTTTGTGGTTAATCCCCTTAGTGTCCTTCGTGCCTTTGTGGTTAATCCCCTTAGTGTCCTTTGTGCCTTTGTGGTTCAATCATATCCCCCCTCTCCCATAACTCTCTCCAATTATAATTAACACTACACGCCCCAAAATCCGGTTCTCTCTGGAATGGCCGGCGCACATATCTGACCTGAACCTCCTCTGAGGGAGAAACCGAAACCAAGGCCAGCAGAAAATCCTCTGGCTTGTTAAAGGATGCAAGGATCTCGTTCTTGGTGACAGTCACCGTCTCTGCTCCTTCTACTCTACCCTTGACTTCGATAAACCGTAAGCGGCCTGTTCCGGTCCTGCGCGATTCGATGTCATAGCCGCACTTCTCGGCGCTCACATCCCGCGGTTCATACCCCAAAGCTTTTTCGGCCGCCATGACTGCCGCCATCGCCAGCTGCTCGACGCGCTTTGTCTCCCGGGCAAACATTGGCTTGCCTAAAAGTCGCCCTAACAGTCCCCCCGGTACGATGAGGGCTGCCCCTACCACCACCGGCGGCGATGGGGATAAATGACGCTCCTGCTCCAATTCAGACAAGCGCTTTTGCAACCGCGTTTGTAGTTCATCGGCCCGCATCTGGGCTTTGTTGGAATTGATCCGCGCATTTGTCTTCCCCGCTTCTTCCTGTAGGCGCAACTGGGCTGCCCGATGGTCCCAGTAGTTGATCTCCTTGGTCAGACGGTCTTTAACCGCGATAAGGGTCTTTTCAATTAACTCTTCCTTGCGCTGCCGTACCTCCTGAAGATGGGAAGAGACGAGGTTAGCGATCGCATAATTGCGGGCCTGGCTCTCAATCTCATTACCGATAGGGAGAGAATCAAGGATCGGCCCTAGGATCGCCCGCTCCTCCTCCTGCAAAGGACGATAATCTAGATAAGGGGCATACCCAGCATCCCTCTCTCCCTGTCTCTGTGGTGCAAACAGAGGAATTTCCACATACTGCATTCGCCGCGACACCACCCGCCGTCTGCCATCGGGATTTAGCCGAGCGTCTTGAATGGCGTGTTCTAAGTACACCAGCGCCCGAATTTCCTCGCTCGGATCACTGTCATCAACTAGGATAGCCCCCCGTCTGAGTAATTCCCGATGCCGTTCCAAGACAAGATCGATAGTGGCATCTAACAGGGGATGGCCGGGACAGACAAAGGTAGCAACGGGTTTACCCGGAACACTAATCAGGTCTTTATCAAAACAGATGCGCTCATAGCGTTTGAGAATTGGCTCTCCTATCCCTAAAGAGCGGTCTCTGTTACGGATAACGGCGGGGACGTTGGTAATTTCGTATCGCTTTGGCTCTCGCTGGCGTAGGGTGCCGCCTAAGCGTTGGAAGGCTTCCAGGAAAAATGCGGCGATGAAGTGCGGCTGTAACCGTCTGGCTTCGGCTCGCTCCATATCTTCTCGAATTTTCTGGACCCTGGAAGCATCGATCGAATCGCGTGCTAGGGCGCGTTCTTCCAGCAATTCCCTTAGCCTCTCTTGATCGAGCTTTTCAGAGATGACCTCGTTTAAGCGTGCTTTTATATCTGGGCGATCGCCGTAGCGGATGGCTTTGATGAGAAGTTCGCGCAATTCTTTTCCCGCAATGGCTTTGCCTAATACGTCGAACACCCGTCCGCCTAAAGCTTTTTGTTCGGCTTCGAGTTTTTCGAGGAGCGTCCGATACACATCTCCCTCGCGGGTTTCGTGAGCCACCAAATTCCAGAGATGACAAACCTCGGTCTGTCCAATCCGGTGAATGCGACCGAATCGCTGTTCTAGGCGGTTTGGGTTCCAGGGTAGGTCATAATTGACCATGAGATGCGCTCGTTGCAGGTTGATCCCCTCTCCGGCGGCATCGGTGGCCAGAAGTACCTGTACTCCTACGTCTTGCTTGAAGCCTTCTTCGGCTTTTTTGCGGTCTTCCCGACCCATGCCACCGTGAATGGTGACAACAGCTTCTGGGTTGCCAAGGAGTGTACTGATCCGCTCTTTCAGGTAGTTGAGGGTGTCTCTGTGTTCGGTGAAGACGACTATTTTGCGGCGGTATCCTCCTGCATCGAACATCTCCGCTTCATCCTGGAGAAGATGGGAAAACTCTTCCCACTTACGGTCTTTTCCGCTCCGTCGAACGGTATTGGCTAGGTCTTCAAGCTTTTTCAGCAGGGCGATTTCAATCTGTAGTTCGGCAATGGTACGGGATGCTGTGGCCTGATCGACCACCTCCTCGACCGTGGCCTCCCGCTCGCTGCTATCGGTATCCTCAAAGTCGTCATCGATGTCGTCTTGGTCAAGGACGGTAGCAAATTCTATCTCCAGCGACTGGCCTCGTTTGAGCAGTTCTTCTTCTCGGAGTCGCTTTTGCAGCCGCTCTCGTCGTCGTTTCAAGGATTGATAGATGGCTTCCGGGGAGGAGGCGAGGCGGCGTTGCAAAATGGTGAGGGCAAAGCCGACTGTCCCCTTGCGCCCGTCGTTGGCCAGGGCTTCGGCTCGGTCAAATTCTTCGCGTACATACTCGGTGACTCGACTGTAGAGGATCGCTTCTTGGTCGGAGAGGGGGTAACTGACCGTGTGAGCGATTCTTTCGGGGAAAAGTGGCTTGCCGTCAAACTTGAGCAGTTCCTCTTTGACCAGACGGCGCATCAGGTCGGAAGTATCTGATACATGAACTCCGTCCCGGAATCGCCCCTCAAAGCGATCGCCATCGAGTAGAGCTAGGAATAACTGAAAGTCTTCTTCTTTGCCGTTGTGGGGAGTAGCGGTCATCAGCAGGAAGTGGCGGGTAATGCTAGAGAGGAGTTTGCCCAATTTGTAACGCTTTGTTTCCCTGATTTCCCCACCAAAGAAAGAAGCGGACATCTTGTGGGCCTCATCGCAGATGACCAGATCCCAATCAGTCTGCTGGAGTTTCTTCTGGAGGTCGTCATTACGGCTGAGTTTATCAAGTCTGGCAATGACCAGACCCATTTCGGCGAGGGCGTTGCCGGTGCGGGCCGTTTCGAGGCGGTCATTGGTGAGTATATCGAAGGGAAGGTGAAATTTGTTATGTAGTTCATCTTGCCACTGGACTGCGAGGCTGCCTGGACAGACGATTAAGCAGCGCGCTAAGTCACCTCGAATCAGGAGTTCTCGAATTAACAATCCCGCCATGATGGTTTTCCCAGCCCCGGGGTCATCGGCCAACAAAAAGCGTAGGGGTTGGCGATCGAGCATCTCACCGTAAACAGCAGTGATTTGATGAGGGAGTGGTTCCACCAGAGAGGTATGGACGGCTAGAAGCGGGTCAAACAGGTAGGCCAACCGGATGCGATGGGCTTCGGAAACTAGGCGCAGCAAAGCTCCGTCGCCATCGAAACCCCACGGTCTTCCTTCGGTGAGAATCTCTAGGGTTGGCTCTCGGTATCGAAAGAGCAGTTCTGTGTAGGGTTGTCCGTTGGTATCTTTGTAGGTCAGTTCTACCGCGTCGCTGCCATGCCACTTGGCCTCGATGACGGTAATGCTTTGATTGGGCAGAATGCCGTTGACAATAGAGCCGCTCGTTAGTTCCTCAAGTTTAGTCATGATCGCCTAAAGACCGATGTCTAGGAATAATTGCATTTCAGCCCATATCCTCGTCAAAACATCGGTAAGGGCATGATCGCTATCTAATTCGATTAACTGTACCCAAGGACGAGAAAAAGCATAATAGCGACTATTTTCTAGGGGAATCACCTCATCATCACTGCCATGAATAATCAGGGTAGGCAGCTGCCTGATCAACTTTTCTTGGGGATAATTGGCTAAGTCCTCGATCAACTTGTAATCAATTGGCAGATAACGGCGATAACCGTAGTGATAAACCGATAAACTCCCAGATTTTTGCCAATTGGCTAGGGTTTCCGCTTCCAATTGTCCTAACCAAATCGGCCCGAAATTAAAAGCGGGAGCTAATAAAACGAGCCTTTGCACCTGAGAATAGGTTTCTGCCAGCCAAGCTGCCGTTAAACCGCCAAAACTGGAACCAATCAGTGTAACAGGAACCTGAGATTGTTCAATCACTCGGCCGATTTGGACAATCTGACGAGTGAGAGTTAAGCTAGAAAAGTCATCACCGTTAAGATCGGGAATTTCCATTGCTAAACCCCTCTTTTGCCAACAATGTCTCAAAAATTGCGCTTTTGTTGATTGGGGGCTAGAAGCAAAACCGTGTAGATAAATATATCTGTTTTCAAGGACTGCCATTCTAGAACCAATTAGGGTCTGCTGAAAAAGTTTGCTGGTGGGGGCAGGGTGTGGGGTGTGGGGTGTAGGGTTTTACCGATTTTGAGGAGGTCAATTACCTAATTTTCGGGGAAAAAGCACCTGAATTTTCCCCCTGATCACTCTCTTGCCTAGCACTTTTGGATTTCAAAAAGGTCTCAAAGTCTTAACCAACAAGATTTTTAGATTTATTCAGCCAACCCCAATTAGATTTCTTCATCTTGCTCTTTGGTAGCACCAGGAGAAGAATTATAAATGGCATCTAACTGCTGACGAGCATCTTCAACAGTGAGAGAACGAATCACTAACAGGGGTTCATTAATCGGTTGTCCAGTCTCGTCCAAAAGTTCCGGATGGGAAGTCATGGGATAACCGTAGGGATTATAGGAATTAGCCGATTTAGCAGGACGTTTCTGGGAATCCATGCTGACAGTAATCAGACTCCGAATTAAATTATTAATGGTCAAAAAAGCGATAACTGTGAAGGCGAGGATATAGAGCAGATGTAACATTGGCCGAGTCTCCCATGAATTATGTGTGAATATTCCTAAATTGCCAAAACTTTATGCTAAAAATTCGCTCAACTCTCTAGCTTACCAAAAAGTTTCAGGTTAAGCGTCAGTTTGAGGAGATTGATATTCTCCCCAACCCTGTAATCGACGACGACGACCACTGACACCCCAACACTCTGCCACCAGCTGATGCCAAGGCAACAACATCTTGGCCTCGATACCCACCTGACCACCTGTGGTTTTAAAGAGTAAATAAGCCGTGGCCACCTCCTGTTGGGCGTTTTTGACTCTTGCTAATAAATCGTCTTGTTCCTCAATGCTGAGAAAGGATAATCTCTCGGATTCGAGGAGGAGACGGGAACGGGAAAACCAATGGGTGAAATCCTCTAGTAGAGGTTCCAAGATAGTTTTCAGGAGTTCGTTTTCGGTGGGTTGCGAAGGAAACATTATTTTTATAATGACGATTTTGCTTACCTTAATCTTAGCGTTATTTATATTTCTTAACATTATGACGGGAAAACTTTAAGATTTGCCCCGGCTGTAGGCGGCACTAAAGAAATCCAGTTCACAACTAAGGGCATAACGATAGGATAAAGAGATATTTTCCGTCATCAGGGCGTATTTATCCACTAATTCCTCTAACTGGCTTGCTAAAGCTGCGAATTCATCCCCACTATAACTATCAATCCAAGCTTGATAGGGATTCTCAGAAATCGGTTCTAAGGCTAATTGTTGACCCAGATAAGCATAAAGACCCATACAGGGACTCATCACCACGGCAATCGCACCGATGTCACCCATCCAAGCGGTAGCGAGAAGAAAATCCCGATAGCGACGGGTGGCATTAGCGGGCTGAACCTTTCTCAGGTCAACCCCCCACTGTAAAGCGTAATTTTCGTGTAATTTTAATTCCGTTAATACCCCTGCCGCTAACCGATGAAAGCTAGTAAATCCCTGCCAATCGGGAGCTTTAGCGGCGGCGATACTGTAAGCACGGGCGAAAGATTCCAGAAAAAAAGCATCTTGACCGACATAAAAAGCGAAACAGTCCCGTTTAAGCTTTCCTGTGGCGATACCTCGCACAAAAGGGTGTTCTAGACAAGCTTGCACTAGATCTTGATGGCTGTGCCAAAGTTGCTGACTAAGCATAGGAAAATACTAATTAGGTGGACGTGGGAATTATGAATTATGAATTATGAATTATGAATTATGGTTCTTCGGTTTGTGTTATGTAATGGACGGGGGTTATAAGAGATGGAACCCTTATAGAGAAAGACATTGGACGATTTTTGTCAATTGTTTTTGATCTAGAGCGAGCTAATCA
>NZ_JBHFLL010000166.1:0-22417 GCF_041928595.1 Microcystis sp. BLCC-F209 | reverse complement strand
GGAAACCAGGGACTCCGACGTTCGCTACAATAATCAATTAATAAATCAATATCGCTTTTTTCGTCAGCTTCTCCCCGTGCAACAGAACCAAAAATTCGCACGTTATTTGCGCCGTGTTTAGCCGCAATAGCAATAATTTTTTCTCGTTTGTTTTTGAGTAATTCGTCAATTTTCATGATTTACTTAGTCCATAGTCTTATCATAGGTTGGGTTGAACCAGAGCCAGAAACCGGGTTTGTCAAACAAACCCGGTTTCTGAACAAAAAGCTAGGAGTAAGGTTTTATCATCGGTTGTTAACTTATTTAAATCCTCCCGCTCTAAAAATTCTTTGAGGTCTTCTTGCAATGGCGTTTCTGTCTGTTGTAAATATTCCTCTAATGGCTGAAAAAAAGGCGGAAAAGGCTGCCAATTTTTATAATCGATCGATACCTTTTCCACTCCATCCGTCGCCACACAAATAAAGGCAACTGGCTCGGTTAAAACTTTTATTTGCATATCCTCCAAAGCATTACTAGAAGTAACAAAAGTGGTTTCATTGATGTATTCCCCCTTGTCAGGCTGAAACAATAACTGATAATTTCCTCTCAGAGGTTTGAACACAATAAAACCATCTCCTATCTGCATAGCCGCTAATCGTTTTGAAGTAACCAAAACAACCAGTAAAGTTGTCGCCAGATCATTAATGTCTAACTGTTCTTTTTCGGCTTCCTCTTGGAGAATTTGCTGAACATAAGCCAACAGTTTCTGGAATATTTCCTTTAATTCGGCTTCAGTTTCAGTGGCAGCTAATGCTGTTTTTTTGAGCTTATCCTCTAAAAATTGCAGCGCTGCTTTAACTGTTATTTTCGCCCCTAAATCCGAATATTTGGCACTACCAGCCCCATCAGCCACGGCTCCAATCAAAACATCCTGACCCAATACCTTATAATCACCATAATCTTGACAGGGTAATCCCGTTTGGACGTGAAAACTACCGACCACCGACTGACATAATGTTCTCCACATAATTAACTGTCCTCTAGGTGGTAATTTGTCCCCAATTCACGGGTGGTAAAGCGATCGCCTCTCCAATTTTACCACCAGAAACTCGTTTCATTGAGTTACTTAACCACTGAAATAAATCCCGAAAATCTAAACCATTGAGTAACACGGGGGGATTATTAGAAATCTGTTTAAGCGTCTCCATATCAGCACCCTGAACACCTACAGAAAAAAATAAAACTCGATTTTCGGCTTCGGCTTGTTTTACACGTTGCGCCGCCAGACTCCATTGATCCGTAGGCGCACCATCAGTAATTAAAAATATCCAAGGACGATAATATTGGATACCATTATTTCTATAAATCGCTTTACGATCTTCGATTAAATCTAAGGCCAATTCAATCGCTTGTCCCATGGGGGTTAAGTCTCCTGCGCTTAAAGTAGGTGGCGTAAATTGGTCAATCCCGACAAAATCTTGCACGGTTTTAACCCCTCCCTTACCAAAGGTAACAATGGCGGTTTCTACGCTCAACGTCGCTTGCATATCCCGCATCACGTCCTTCTGAAAGGTTTTGATACCATCATTGAGAGCCTTAATCGGTTCTCCCTGCATTGAACCAGAGGTATCTAGTAGTAGTACCACAGGACAGCGATTTTCCTGATTTTCGACAAATTCAGCCACACCAATCGGCATTTTTTTCAAGCCTCCTAATTTTTTGAACTGGGGGAACTATGGGAGTTTTAGGAATTGGGATTATCTACTTTTTGTCCTATTATATTATCTCTGCCAGTCCCATCAGAGGCTCTCTTATTCTTTGTGTGATAAGTTTAACTTACTATAAGAGCGATCAATCTTTGTGTCCTCTGTGTCTGGAGTGGTTCGTTCCACTCACCCACCGGCGTTACCGTATCTTAGAATACATTTTAACCACAGAACCCATCAGAAAAGATATCTTTCCCTTAAGCTGAACGCGGGATTTGATTTTTGACTATTAGTCGCAGGGTTTGTTGCAATTCCTCGCGACTGTGAATTTCCTCCAGACGGTGAACCGGAACACCTCGATCGAAGAGAATTAAAGTAGGCAGACTACGCAGACGAAAACTATTAGCTAATTTAAAATTATTATCGGCATTGACACCGACTAATTGAATCGCATCTTGACAGTCATTTTGCCAAGACAAGAGGGTGGGTTGGATTAAACGACATAAACCACACCAAGGCGCCCAAAAATACACGAGAACCGGACGAGAAGACTCTAAAACTAGCTTAGGGAAGCTCTTTTCGTTGACAGATAGTATCATGTCTAAACGTATTTTATGAAAACTTTATTTTGATATATAAACCATTCTACACCAATCGGGATCAACAGGAAAGGGGTTGGGAGCAAAATCACCAATAAATTTTACTTGTTGCTTGCATTAGCCAAGGATGCGCCCACCAGAGGAGTAAAATAAACCCTGTTACTCCTAGATAGGCAGGACGAAGGAATTCTTGCCATTTCAGGCTTTGCCGACCATCGATAATCGCTAAAAAGGGGACCACTGAGGTGCGTTCTTTGATCTTTAAAAATGCCTCTCCGTAACGGTCTTCTAACCGGCGATCGCCATGCCAGACGGCAAAAAGATGATGAGCAATTAAACCCAGGGAAGTTAATAGGGTAAAGCTTGTCCCTAACCAGAGGGTGTGAGCAATACACCAGATCACCTGTCCTACCATCTGGGGATGACGGGTAACGCGCAGGATGCCGGTTTCGTAGAGATGAACCTGGGGTTTTTGGATAGCGGCGATCTCCAGCAGGTTAAAGGTGGCAGGATAGAGAAAGAAAAAAGAAATGGCCGAAAGTATCCAAACTAGGGTTTTTACTCCGGTTACTCCCTGTACTTGCCAGAGAAGCAAACCATCATAACGATGATTGAAGAAATAAACTACTAAAATTACGGCTAGAGGGATACTAACAAGGGCAAATAATACCCGATACAGTCGCGCACCGATGATGGCTTCTCCCCCCATTCGTAAACTGGCTAATCCGCTATGGGCAACAGCAAAACCCAATAATAAACCTAACATGATCCAATGACTAGCGAATGCCACTTTTACCCTCTTGATTGACTAAATTTCTCTCCGACCTCTATTTTAAGGATTGATGGTTAATTTTTCAGCCCCCTTTTTTGTAAGTACCTAAGCAAAATTAATTACACATCCAAGCCGTCACCCGTCAGCCAAAAGCTTTTTGCTGTGACCAGTAAACAGTGAACTAAAAATTCAAATCTGATCGCTGATAGCTGTCCCGGAGTCCCCCGTCTCCTGTCTCCTGTCTCGACTAGGAAATTAATTTTGCACGACTACTTATTGCCAGTATCGGGGATTCGGGGCAAAATAAAACTATGCTTCCCCAAAGCCACTCCCAGGAATATACCCGGGGAACTGTCTAATTTGGCCACTTTTTAGGTAATATGTCTTATCCCCAAAAGCGATTTGTGATGGTCTGTCAGCATTCTTCCTGTTTGGTGCAGGGTGCGTCCGAGCTTCTTTTAGCATGGCAAACGGCAGCTCTCCCAGAAGATGTCATCGTTATGACCAGTGGTTGTCAAGGACAGTGTAGCACTAGCCCGACGGTGAGGATTATTCCCGAGGAAACCTGGTACTGTCATGTTAAACCAGAGGATGTCAGTCAGATTGTCGAGGAACATTTAAAAAACGGTCAACCGGTCGAGCGTTTACTCCATCCACGCCTTCACGCTCAATGGCAGTAAACTTGATCATCAATTTTTAAGTGATGCTTCACTTGACGACTTAACAGAAAACCCCCAGCGAGCGCCTAATCGGTAGAACAAGACTTCGAGATAGCGGGTGCTAGATGGTGATTTTGTCCTTGCGTTTCCCAAAGATGGGCGTACTATGAAAGTAGGGGAAAAAAGATAATTTTAGCGATCGATTAACAATGACTAGGGATCTCTGTAGGATTTTATTGATAGAGGATGAACCGACGACTGTTAAATTAATCCAGAGATTGCTGTTAAAGGCCCCCCAATGTTCCCTGGCCGGGGGGTTGACTTTCACCCTCACCCAAGCTCAGGATCTACAGGAAACTGCCGAAAAACTGGCAGGGGAGAAATTTGATCTTATCCTCTTAAGCTTGGAAATCTCTGTCCCCCCCGGCTTAAATATTCTAGTCAAAACCAGAGAATTAGCCTCTGATATACCGATAGTGGTTCAAACTACTAGCAATGATGAGAAATTAGTCGTTAAAGCCTTTCAACTGGGTGCTGACGGTTATATTCAGTTAAATAATATCGATAGTAGTCTTTTAGTCTATCAAATTCGTGTGGCGATCGAGCGTCAGCAATATATTCTCAATCTTAAACATCAACAACAGGAACAGGAATTTCGCGAACTGGAACAGTTAATCAAGGGAGGACACACTAGCATTACGGCGAAAATGTTCGGTTCTGAGGCAATAAGGCAGAGTATCCCCGATATTTTTCAAGAATTAGTCCAAAATTACGGAGAGTTATTAGATTTAGCTTTAGAAGAACAAGCATACAAAGTGGAACATAATCTATCGGAACGACTGCGAAGCTTGGCCGATAAGTTAGGATTCTTAAAAGCTAGTCCTCGCGATGTGGTGGATATTCATACCACCACCCTACGCCAAAAAAATCAGGATGTCACCCTGGCCAAAGCGCAGGCCTACGTTAGCGAAGGTCGTCTCATGGTCCTGGAATTGATGGGTTATCTCGTCTCTTTCTATCGTAAATACTATATCGGTCTCAGCAACATTAAACTGTTCAATAACACGCAATCATGAGTCAATATCTTCTCAAACTCTATATTATGGGCGATTCAAGTAAATCCCAGAGGGCGATCGCTAATATTTTTCGTATCTGTCGTGAGGAATTATCTGATCTTTATACAGTAGAAATAATTGATGTTCTCGAACAGCCGCAATTAGCGGAACGGGATAAAATTCTCGTAACTCCTACTTTAGTCAAACAACTTCCCCCACCCCTACAAAGAATTATCGGCGATATGTCCAATACCCAAAAGGTTCTCCTCGGTTTGGATGTTATTCCCAAAGACTCCCATCTCAATTAGGATTCACCTAAAAATTCTTTTGGTTAGGTTTTTCCTCGCTAATAAGTAGGTAGATAGCCCCCTTATTAAGGGGGGATTAAGGGGGGATCGAAGGTAAAATCTATCTTCTACTTAATTAGAACCACTTACTTAATTTCTAATCTTGATTTTATTCAATCGCCTCAGCGATGTGTTTTAAAATCTGCAAAACCTTATATATTTCTTCTCTGGAAATAAAGGGAGCAAATACCCTAGATAGGGCATAATGATGGACATTAGCTCTCAATTTGACAAATAAAAGATCATCTCCATTGGTGACGAGAGCAAAGCTAGGTTTTTCTGGCCGGGGATTAGCCATCAAATAGGCCAGGGTTTGCGGTAAGGCAGTCCAAACCGATAGGGCGGTTTTTTTGGATTCTACAATTACCACCCAAAACTGATTTAACCAGACTAAAACATCGATTCTACCCGATAGTATTTCTTCCCCATCATCGACGGTTAAGCTTACCGATTCCTCTGCGCGTACTCGAAAAGGCGGATCGTAAAAACCCGCAATCGCTAGTAAGGGAGAAACTAACAATAAAGTCACGGTTCCTTCTAATAACTGTCCTGCCGATCTTTGGTATAAATATCTTTGTCTTAGTTCATCTAAACTCTTTTTTTCATGGCTAGATAGAGACAGTAAATCACTTTGCCATTCGGGAAAAAATGCCCTATCTTCTGTTAAGGAGAGATTAAATCTTGTCTCAGCTAGGGCAATAGTCGTGATAACATCAGTAATAGCACTCGACATAAAAATTAGCTCACCAATCTAGATAAAATTTCTCGATGAATTAAAGCTCGATCGATTAAAAAATATTTGCGATCGCTGGTTAATGCCTCTCCATTGGCATAAAAATTAATCCAAGTGTTACTAATATCATTAACTGCCTCTGGTAACTGATCTAATTCCCAACCCGGCATCGGTACTTCGGCAATTAATCGCGACACTTTCGGATCATAACTAAGGGCAAAACAACGACAATCTTCTGCCGCGGCCATAATCAAACTATGAAAGCGCATTCCGATCACCATTTCTACCCCACGAAATACGCCTTTTAACTGTCTTGGGTCCTCTAAACTAATGATTTGATAATTTTCCCTTAATTGACGGGCTACAGCTTCACAGAGGGGCAAATCCCGCGACTTTTGAAAAGGGACTAGGAGAATAAACGCCCCCGTACTGGTTTGTAAATCAATTAAAGCTTGGGTTAATTTATCTAATTTTGCCGGGGTTAATAGGGGATGGGGACGTAAATTGACGGCGATTCTTGGGGCAGGTAAATCCGATAATCCCTTGACTGATTGAGCTTCTAAGGCCCATACTGGATCGGGGGCAACAATGGGACTAATACCCCAATTGGCGACTAAATGAGCCGAAGTATCATCGCGCACACTAACTAAACTACATTGTTTTAAGACTTTTTTGGTTAACCAACGGGTAAAAGGTCTATTTAATGGTCCAATTCCCTGCCCCCAAGCAATAGTTTTTAAGCCCAATAATTGAGCAAGAGCCATTAAACCACCGTAATACATTGGACTGGCAAAACTGGTGACATCCTGCATTAAACTGCCGCCACCCCAGATAAATATATCCGCTTTTTTAAGAGCTTGAAAAACTTGCCACCAATCCCGACTAGGACAGGTTTCCACTCCATAACGTTGACTGGTTTCTCTGGGATTATTTGACAAAACAATAGGTTTAATTTCTGACGGCAGCATCTGCAATAGAGACACTAATAATGCCTCATCTCCTCCGTTTCCTCTCCCATAATATCCACAAATTACTGCACGCATATATCAGTTATCAGTTATCAGTTATCAGTTATCAGTTATCAGTTCTCAGTTGTCAGTCAGAAAAAGGCAAAAGTCAAAAGGCAAAAGGCAAAAGTATGGTAAATTTGTCTCCTGTCTCCTGTCTCCTGTCTCCTGTCTCCTTTGTCCTCTTTGTTACTTTTTTCTTGAAAAATGTCTCTTAGTTTCTTAAGTTATGCTGTCAGCTACAAGTTAGCAGTGACCAGTTTTATTGGATTGCAGTTATCAGTTTATCTATTTTATTATTCCCACTCATAACTAATAGCTTAAACCTGATCAGTGATCACTGATCACTGATTTAGTCGTCCATTTGCCAGGGTTCGGTGATGTTTTTTTCATCGAGGATATTTTTTGCTCTTAAAATCAAGACCAATTCACCTAGTATGGTGACATCGGGGGAACTATCAAACCATTGTAAAAAGACGGAATTATCCCTCTCTACTAGATAATAATTGTTCACGTCCCATTCGGCAAAAACTCGATCGATCACTAATAACACTTCCTCGGATCTGGTGGCAATCGATCGAGGTAATTGATCACTGGGCCATAAAATAGCTACAGGATCGATCGCCTTGAGAATTGCTTGCCAACCGGGGAGAGGCACGATTGTTTGTTTATCCCCCACCGTTACCAGTCGAAAAGGTTCCTCGACGCTCAAACTTTCTGTGTGTTTTATATCAGTTACCGTCACCGGAAATCTTCCTACTAAAGGAATAATTCTGGCTAATTCGTCCTCATCCTGTAAACGATGGACGGGTAGCAACGGTGCGCTACGGGTGGGAGTAACGGTAAAATCTTGTAGTAAGGACTCGATCGCCTGTCTGGCCGAGTCAGAATGGGCAAATTTCAAACCTTTAGCGATTAATTTCGCTCTTTCGGCTAAATCCCGCTTTTGTTTGCCCCGTTTCCAACACTGATAAGCGATCGCATCTCCAGGATGACGAGTAAATTCACTGGGAATCTGGGATAAACGGGAAAAATCTTGGATAGCTTTGGCGATATCGTGTGCTTCAGCCACCTCAATCCTTTTTTCTGCCGCTAATTTCGCTGCTCCCAGTCTTTGTTCTTGGTTGAGAATACGCAATTCATATAGCACATCACTGCGCGGCCCGATGTAGTAACTTAACAAATCTTCATCTGCTCCCGCTTTGATTAAACTCTCAAAAACTTGGGCAGCGACAATAATTAAATTTTGTTGGGCATTTTGAAAACCGGTTTGTTCAAAAATTAACTGGGAATCGTAGCCAGCTTTTTGCAGTTTTTGACATTTTTGCCCCCAATTCACCCAATTTCCTTCCTTATGAAGCAGCGAGCGCATTAATTCGGTCGCTTCCGTTTCGCTGATTCGATCATCTGTACTGCGAGGCTGTTCTGTCATAGACAACTTGATCAAGCTACAATAACTAAAATTTATCTAATCCCTCAAAAATCTTCAATAGCAATTAAGGTTAACAGGATAGACTAGATAGTAACAGGATAGCTGACAATCACCCCCTTCGTACCTGTTAGGGCAAGTTTATCTTCAATGTCTAGATTAAGAGTTAATGGAAGCATTCCCCCCTCGTCCACAACTAACCCCAGTCAAAGGACGATGAAAACCAAGCGTCACCCCAAAGATAGTGCCTTGGGTTTAGTCTCTACCCTCAGCTTTCCGGCGATCGTCGGGACAGCGGATATGATGCTAAAATCGGCAGAAGTTACCCTCGTGGGTTACGAAAAAATTGGCGGTGGTCACTGTACGGCGATCGTGCGTGGTAATATTGCCGATGTGCGGTTAGCAGTGGAAGAAGGGGCAAAAACCGCCGCACAGTTCGGACAATTGGTATCTAAATCGGTTATTCCCCGACCGATGCCCAATTTAGAGGTAATTTTCCCCATTGGTAGCCGTTTAGCCGAAATTGCCCAAAGTCAAAGGGGTTTCAGCAAACTGAGCAATATGTCGATCGGTCTCTTGGAAACCCGCGGTTTTCCTGCTATGGTGGGGGCAGCCGATGCCATGTTAAAATCGGCCGATGTGCAGTTAGCTTCCTACGAAACAATTGGGGATGGTTTGTGTACGGCCATTATCCGGGGTTCCGTCGCTAATGTGGCCGTGGCCATTGATGCGGGAATGCGGGAAGCAGAGAAAATCGGTGAACTGCACGCGGTGATGATTATTCCCCGTTTATTGGAAGATTTAGAACATACTCTACCGGTGGCCAGCTACTGGTTAGAAACCCCCGAACCTTTACCGATGTTATTACCCAATACTGTCCGGGAAAAACAACGGGAATTGGTCGCTTTACCTGAATTGGAAAAAACCAAAATACCAATTCGTCGCCAAGAAATGCAGGAAAAAGTGTTAGAAGAAGTGATTCCCGTGGAAGTTATCACCGATGAGGACAGTTATTAATTTTTATTTTCAGCTTTGCTCCTGTGCTGCTAAAAGTACAGGAGCAAAAGGTTGAATTAGGGTTTGCGGCAAAAAGTTTGTTACTGGGTGTGGATTTCCAGGTAAAAAATCTTTACAGAAGACCCCGACAATTAAACGAATCGAATAATTATAAATTTTTGTCAAGAGGTGCGGTCAGATCAAATAATCGTCGCTAGAATCAGCCTAAATTGTCAGAAATTTATAGCGGTTCTCGCATCTGTGCGGCACACTTAAACCTTTGCTGATTAAGCTGTTTAGGATCGGGAATGTACCTCTTGCGAATCAGAAACGCTATAGTAAACAAAGAAGAACTAAAGACTGCTTCTTAAAAAGTTAAAAATGTGGAAAATGTGGAGAAAAGAGTTAGATGTATCCCACTGAACATGAAAAGTATCTGGCAGCTAGAGAAAAATGGGTTCATGAAGATAACCTAATAAACTATAGACTGTCTTGGCTTCTATTGTCACAAACCATATTATTTGCAACATATGCTGTTCTTTTGGCTGCCCAAAATACTGTTCCACAGTTTGAGCGAATTAATAAGCTACTTGTTATACTGCCTTGGATTGGTGTGGTAAATTTAATAATCGCCTACATATCAATTTTAGCAGCTCTCTCTGCTCAATATAAGCTCAAAGAAGCTATTGGACGCGAATTTGAAGTTACTCTTGGTACACTTACATTGGGTGGTTTTATTTTGGGTCATTTAGCTGCAATATTGTTGCCAGGGGTGTTTTTTGTAGCTTGGTTTGTTCTAATTATTCCTTGAAGGCCGTAGGGTGCGTTCCCTAAGGTGGCTCTTACTACTCCACTAATAGATTTTGGGGAACGCACCATGCACATTGATTCAAGCTGTGGGTTAAAGTGCGATGTGGGCTAATCTGGCTAACAGGCTTTTGGGCGTGATATAGGGAAAAGTTCTGGCGATTGCGCCTAAATAGAGTGATATGCCGAAAGTTAACCCATATCGTTACTCCAGAGAGTGTTATACGGAAAGTTTCCGGATAATTTTTAGTTATACATACATTATCTGTAGCAGAAAGTGGAAGATTTAAGTAAAGAAAAGGCACAATATGACTAAAAAGAATCAATCAAAAAGATTAACGAATCAACATAAAGAGTCTAAAGGTGTAGTTGGTATATTTGGAGATGAAGCAAAATCACACGACATAACTGTTGGAAAAATTTCACTTTTTGTAATTGAACAGCTTGAAAAGGAGTTTCCTCAATTATCTTTTCAATACAAAACGAGCATAAAAAAAGAAGAAATAAACGAAGCATTAAAGAAAATTGACCCTGAATTAGGACAAACACTTTTTGTATCAAATTCAAGTATTATACCCGATGGTGGAATAATAGAAGTAAAAGATGATAACGGTAATTGGAGAATCGTTTTAGTTTCGGAAGCTAAACATCAGGGGAAAGACATTGAAAACATCAAAGCAGGAAAACTTGTAGGAGCAAAAAATGATCAAGATTTGATGGCTGCCGGTAATGCGATAGAAAGATCGCATAAAAATATATCTGAAATCGCTAATTTGATGTTATCTGAATCTCATTTTCCCTATGTATTATTTCTGGAAGGCTCAAATTTTTTAACAGAAACTATTTCAATTAAAAGACCCGATGGAAGGGTTGTAACGATTGAATAAAATTCAGGAATGCTAAATAGATTAGATAGGTTAACTTCTGCAAATTATGGAATGCTCATTAATACCAATTTGTGTAAAAATAAGTTTCTCAAGCATAAAGATAAAACAATTATGCTTCAAGCAACTTCTATATACACACAAGGAAATAGCGAAAAATGGGATCTCAAAAAAATGTTTGATATTATGCTTGAAATTTCTAAAACCTCTCTTAAAGTATTAGGCAGTGAGATATTTAATCAGATAACCAAAAGTAAATAACTAAAACAAAGATTTATTAAATCAAAATAGGTTGAAAATGGCAAGAAATGCAACAAACGAATTATTACAAAAAGCTAAAAAATCAAAAAGTGATGAGTTTTATACACAGCTTTCAGATATAGAAAGCGAATTACAGCATTATAAAAGTCATTTTGAAAATCAAGTAGTTTATTGCAATTGCGATGACCCCCGAATTAGTAACTTTTTTAATTATTTTACCTCAAATTTTAATGAATTAGGTCTTAAAAAAATAATAACATCTTGTTATAGAGAGCAAGTAAAAAATTTATTTAATACAGAAGAAGATGAAAAAGGGTTTTTCTTTGAATATACAGGTACAGAAGGCGAAAAAAACAAACCAAGTTCAACTGACCTAGTTTACTTTAATGGAGATGGTGATTTTCGTAGTTCGGAAAGCATTGAACTATTAAAGCAGTCCGATATTGTTGTTACCAATCCCCCATTTTCATTATTCAGAGAGTATGTAGCTCAATTGGTTAAATACGATAAAAAGTTTTTGATAATTGGAAATATTAATGCAATAACCTATAAAGAAATTTTCAAACTTATTCAAGAAAACAAGGCGTGGTTAGGAATAAATCTTGGTAGAGGTATTTCAGGTTTTATTGTACCTGAAAACTATGAACTATATGGAACAGAAACTCGAATAGATAACTCTGGTAATAGAATAATCTCACCGAACAATTGTTTATGGCTTACTAATTTAGATAATTTTAAGCGGCACGAAGATATAAAACTTACAAAAAGATATTTTGGCAACGAACTTCAATATTCAAAATATGACAATTATGATGGAATTAATGTTAATAAAACACAAGACATACCAATAGATTATAAGGGATATATGGGGGTGCCAATAACATTTTTACATAAATTTAATCCCGACCAATTTGAAATAATTAAATTCAGGAAAGGGAATGATGATAAAGATTTATCAGTAAATGGGAAATGTCCGTATTTTAGAATACTAATCAAGAATAAACGAATACAAACTGAATATATTGATTTAACTGACAAAGAAAGATAAGGTATAACAAATCGTTGTACCTGACATTGTTCCGCTACGATCCAAAATGTCGGTGAAATCGATCGTTATGCTCCAAAGCTAGTGCGATACCGAAGGCACTGGGTAGCCCCCCTAGATGGGGTTGGAGGGCTTGCTTTAGGGCGCGATACTGGGTTATAGGGGTTTTCAAGATTAGTGCTATTTCTCATCAAATCCTATGCTAGACTGGTGGTAGATTAGTTATCAACTACTACAAAAAGTTGAATTGGTAAAATACATGAGTACATCAGCAAAATCACTAGAAGAACTGGTGAGACAATTACCGCCCCAGTTAAAGGTTGAAGTACAAACGTTTGTAGAGTCACTTTTAAGTAAATCTAACCAACCTATAAAACGTAAACTCCGTCAAGACTGGGCAGGGATGCTTAAAACCGATTACACATCAATTGAGTTACAGCATCTTGCAGTTGAATGGAGAAATGGCTAGTGTTTCTTCTGGATACGAATATTTGGCTAGAACGCTTATTAGGACAAGGACAGGCTGAGGTTGTTGCGGAGCTACTTGATACGCTCTCACTCTCTGATATGTGTATGACTGATTTTACTTTACATTCTATCGGGGTGATCTGTAATCGGCTGAATCAACGAGAGGTTTTTATCAAATTTGTGGATGACGTTTTGATTGATGCTGGTTTTGTACTGGTCAGTATTCCTGCTAACCAAATGAAGAGAGTCGTAGAAATAATAGATCTCTTTCGCTTGGATTTTGATGATGCTTACCAATATGTTGCTGCCGAGCTTGAAAAAGCTACTATTGTGAGTTTTGATCAAGATTTTGACAGGACAGAGCAAAGACGTTTGACTCCTATGCAAGTGCTTAAAATTAGAAATTAATTGCTTGCTCCCGTCAGTGCGATGCCGAACGCAATCTTGTAGGGTGCGTTCCCTAATATGGCTACTGCTGCTCCACTAATAGATTTTTGGGGAACGCACCATGCACATTGATTGAAACTGTGGGTTAAAGTGCGATGTCGAAGGCACTGCCTAGAAGTACGCTGACGAGTGTAGGGTACGCTAATCAAATGTAATGCGCCATATTTTCATTGGTGAGGCCAGCAGAGTTGGGGGTGATATGATGGGAAAAGAGCGGCCACTCAATACCATTTGTAGCTAATCAAAACTATGTCACTGTATCCTGATAAGGAACCCGCAATAACTCGAACAGAGCGTGGTTTAACAATTTCGGCTCTTCGGGAATTGTTATGCAAATAATTAACTTATAGCAATTCCCCTAGTTGTGGGGTACAGAGTCTTAGGTTTTGAGGAGTCAGTAGCCGGTCGTCAGGAGTTAAGATTTTGGGGTACCTCATGAGATTGGGAAACGCTATATTCAGGTATAAACGTTTATTCAGTAAACAGTAAACAGTTATCAGTTAGATTGAAACAAGCGAAATCCAAAATCAAATTAGGTGTTTTTTTGATTTCAATAATATGTCCTTTAGATGTACGGCAGCTTATAGCGCTTTTCACGTTAGTGAGGTATCGACAAATTGTAGAAACTACTATTGAGAACATTTTCAATAATTAATTTTTTTCTCAGAAAAAAATTATAATTGTTCACCTTGATCAAAATCAATCATTCTAGTTATAGTAATTACTGACAATGGGTAGCAATATATTAGTAAAAATTATCAATTGAATGTTAAGCGGAAACTGGGATAGAGACCTTAATAATAAGGTCTCTAGATTCTCTAGAAAATGCTAGATTTACCAGCTAATTACTTTAACCGTTTCGTTAAATAAATTTGCTTCTAGGGAATCGGGGGAACTTGTCACCACACCCGCAATTAGATCTTGGGGTTTTATGGCTGCTTGTTTCATACAGGAGGGACAAATTAAGACTTTTCCCCCTTGACTGATGAAATCTACTAACATTGCTTGCAGGGTTTTACCAGTGATACCGTTAGTGTGTTGAGGAATGGTCGTCGCTGCTAGGTGTACCCCTGTAATATTCAAAAAAATGGTGGTTGAGTGACCTTTTTTCAGCATATTGGTAGCGACACCGATTGCCATTGCCGCTCGCCAAGGATCATCAGTGGTTAAATTAACAAATAAATCGGATTTTTGTTGACCGACTGCAATTATTGCTTCGTTAGTTTGTACTGGAGAAACGGAAGGATTAGCTAAGACTGGGACTGATGTAACTAAGGATAATCCGACAAGGGAACCAAGGGCTAAAGATTTTAATAACATTTTCTTGTCCTCTTGCTGCTGGGTGCAATGAAAACATTTTCATTATGATAACTTCTGGAAAATCTTGTCAACAGACAGCCTGTCAAACTTTAATTTTTGTTGCGGATAACAAAAACGATCTACTAATAAAAATGATAATTATTTACTTATCTAACATTTTATCTAATCTTTCCTGAATCAATAAAACCAGGGAAGAACGCAGAAAAAATAAACCAAATAACCCCGCTAGACTGAAGGGAATAATGGCTAGTTTGCTATAGTTACTGTCTAATAAAAATATGGCTGAGATAATGCTAAATCCCAATAAACAGACATTAATTAATACTTTAATTGCCAGATAAATTCTTTTCAGGAGTCGTTCATTTTCCCGTGACTTAACTTGAAAAACTAAATTTCCTCGCTCGATTTTTTCCTCTAATTGACGGATCATTCTCTCGTTTTTATTCCCTTTTTGCCATTGTTGTTTAAGAAAAGTGCGAGCTTGATTAGCTAGGGTAAGCATGGTGTTGCTAGTTCCTCCCGATACCGCTAGACTTTTCACAAAAGGTTGACTAGCTGCTAATAAATTATACTGGGGATCTAAAGAGCGGGCAATCCCATCCAAAGTGGTGACAGATTTAATAATAAAAGTCATTTGGGGAGGTAAGCGAAAGGGTTGCTGTTTAAACATTAAATACACTTGATCGCTAATTTGTTCAAAAGCCCTCACATCTACCGGTTTATCGCGAAATTCCTCTAGGAGAAACTCCAGGATATTTCGCACGGGTTGCAGCTCTCTAACAGGTTCAATTAACCCCATATAGATCAAGGTTTTTAAGACTGTTTCCGTATCCTTTCTCAAGACAGCAAAAAAGGTTTCGATCATTTGATCTTTAGCAACAGATTTTACCTCGAACATCGTGCCAAAATCGTAGAAAATTAACTCCCCTTCCTGACTAACTGCCATATTACCCGGATGGGGATCCGATTGGAAAAAACCATCCTGTAATAGTTGTTTGAGATAGGAACAGATCCCCAGTTCAATAATCCCATCTACGTTAATACCATTAGCTAGTAAAGTCTCTCGATCATCGACTTTAATCCCCGGTACATACTCCAAAGTTAATACCTTGCGGGTGGTATATTGCCAGTAAACTAAAGGGACTTTTACCTGGGGATAATTCTTAAAATTTTCCCGAAAGCGATCGGCATTTTTGCCCTCATGGATATAATCGATTTCTTGAAAGAGTAGTTCAAAGAATTCTTGATAGATAGCTTCTAAATTATATTTTTTCACCACGGGGAAAATATTTAACCAACGGGTGAGACGATGCAACACTTCAAAATCGAGATTAAATAGTCCTTCTAGATTCGGTCTTTGTACCTTAATAACGACTTCTTCCCCACTTAATAACCGCGCTCGATGCACTTGTCCTAAACTGGCACAAGCGAGGGGAGATAGGGTAAAACTTGCAAATAAATTATCTAGGGGTTGTCCTAATTCTGTTTCAATAACTCGGAGCGCTTCTTGACTATTAAATTCGGGAACTCGATCCTGTAATTGGCTTAATTGTTCGATATATTCGAGCGGAATTAAATCTGCTCGCGTCGATAAAGATTGTCCAATTTTAATAAAAGTTGGTCCCAAATTAATGAGGCGATCAACTAACCATTTCGCTCTCCTTTGCCGTTTTTTGCCCCTATTAGCCCCCGTTAAACGATCCCAGAGCAAAAAAGTCAAAAACTGCATTGTAAAGCTAAATATCTCCAATTGACGAACAATCGGCGCTCGCAAGCTTTGCTGCCAATGTAAAGATTTGGGGGAATCAAAGGGAGTAACCATCAGTTATCAGTCATCGGTTATCAGTTATCAGTTATCAGTTATCAGTTATCAGTTATCAGCAAAACCGATCTACAGCGTTTCTCGTCAAGATGAAGTATAAATTAAACCTTGCCGAAGTAAAAACTCCAGTCGCAAAAACGCGCTTCATCCATCTGAGAAACGCTGTCAAGTATTCCTTTCCGGTTTAAGAATTCGCCGGTAAAAATCCTAATTTTCAGCTTTTAATCTCTGGGACGGGGTAAACCCAGATCTACCGCTAGACGATGACTGCAAGCAAAACCAGAAAAGGCCACCGCGTTTAATCCTTGACCGGGGAAGGTACTATCTCCCACACAATAAAGATTAGGAATAGCTGTACGATTAAAGGGCATTCCTAATAAGCCTAACAGTTTTCTTCGCGGTATTGGGCCGTAAGTGCCATCGATTCTATTCAAAAAGCGGCGATGGGTGCGGGCTGTGCCAATTTCGATATAATCTAATCCTGTATCTAGTTTGGGAAAGAGTTTTTTCAGGCGCTCGATGAGACGATGAGCAGCGGCCTCTTTTTTATGTTGATATTCTTGGGGGGGCAGTTTTTGCCATTGATCAATCCAGCTAGGGGTGAAAGTATGAATGATATGATGGTCCGGGGGTGCTAGGGAGGGATCGAGTAAGGTAGGAATAGAAACAAAGATAGTTCCCTGTTCTGCTTCCATATTTTCCCAATCTTCTAGTAAAATATGGTGACATTCGCTTCCTGAGGGTAACACATCGGCCTTGACTCCCAGATGCAAACTCAGGAAACTGGGGGATTTTTGATAGCGTTTTTGCCAATTTTTTTCACTGCGGGGGAGAGATTCCGGGGGGAGTAGTTTCTCGAAGGTATCCCAACGGGTGGCATTAGAAACAATCTTTTTCGCGTAATATTCTTTACCATTGGTCAATCTTACCCCGATCGCCCGTCCTGCATCTAAAATAATCTCAGTCACTCTCGCTTGATACTGGATTTCACCACCAGCTTTTTCCAATCCCGCGACTAACTTGAGAGCAATCTGTCCTACTCCCCCCCGGGGATAGTTAATTCCCCCGTAATGGCGATCGCTAAAGACCATTCCCGCATTAATCATCGGAGTGCGATCGGCGGGTACTACCGACCAACAATAACATTCCATGTCGATAAATTTCAATAATTTCGGGTCTTTAATATATTTTCTGGCCACATCTCCCGCATTTTGGGGTAAATACTTGACCAATCCCAAACAGGATAAAGGATGCTGGAAAAAAACCCTAGTCAGATAGCGGGGTTCTTCCAGCGATAGTAAATCCATACTATTGAGGCAATTAAACACCTGCCAGCATTCATCGTAAAAGCGCCGGATACCAGTTTTTTCTGCGGGAAAATGGCTAATTAATTCCTGTAAAAATTGTTCGTAGTCGCGATGAACTTTTAAGTCTAATCCGTCCGGGAGATGATAATGGATCTGGACGGGATCGGCAATGGTTTCGATACTCATATCCACCGCTGCCAAAGCCTTGGTTAAGAGGTTAGTCGTCCCCTTTTTGCCAAAACCAAAAATCATCGAAGCACCCACATCAAAACGATAACCCTCTCGTTCAAAATAACTCGCGCTGCCCCCCGGAATCAGATAACTCTCTAAAACTAGGACTTTTGCCCCTTTTGCCACTAATTGCGTCGCTGTCACTAATCCCCCGATTCCCGACCCAATCACGATCGCATCGTACTGATTACTCATAACTTTAGTTGATAAATTTTTGTGTCAATTCTTGATTGTAACCTTGACTAGCGGTGATTTATCGGCTAGATATTTGGGAGCAGAAAATTTTTGGGGAGCGATGAAAAGTTGCTAAAAGGAAAAAAGTCCGGCTCTCTTATTCTTTGTGTGATCAGTTTAACTTACTATAGAAGCGATCAATCTTTGTGTCCTCTGTGTCTGGAGTGGTTCCTTCCACTCCCTCGCCAGCAAGACTGTATCTTAGAATACATTTTACCCACCAAACCGAAGAGAGCCAAAGTCCTGACAAATCGAGCCACTTGACATATTTAGACTTGGGTGATATCATCTGCGGAAAGACGGGCGGCACTACTGTTATAAAAAACATTGGTTCTTCTCACTTCTGTGTGGAAGCAAGAAGAATAGGGATGATTTTCTGGAAAGATAGTCTTCAAAGCCTTGCTTAGGAAGACTCCTAATAACCATAAACACTGAGTACCAGACAAAGTCGAGAGAGGCCAAGTATTTACCTTAAGATTAATTAATCAATTGGATGATGTATAGAAAACTGGCGAACAATATCCTTAAATTGGCTAATTCCCTATCTAGGTCATCGAAGCGATCTCTTTTAATTGTCACCGATTGCCTGATTTTTAGTCTAACCATCTATCTAGCCTTCTCTCTCAGGTTGAATCTGAGCCTCGAATATCAGCAAATTAGAGCTTTTTTAGGGCAAATATTGGGATTAATTGCCATTAAAACTCTAGTTTTCTCTCTCAAAGGTATTTACAGTCCCGTAGTACGTTATACAGGATTAGAGTTTCTTTCGTCCGTACTGCAAGCGGTTCTCTATAGTTCAGGGGTTTTAATCAGTCTTGCCTACTTTCAAGGGGATGCCTTTTTGCCGCGTTCAGTCCTGATTATCGACGCATTGTTAACCCTAGTATTGGTTATCGGGGTGAGATTGTTGATTCGTTCTGTCTTTCACCGTCTGAATATTTACGTCAGTAGTGTCGATAGAGAACCGAGAATTGTTATCTATGGTGCGGGAATTGTGGGTTGTCAATTAGCACGTTCCCTACAAAATGACCCCCACTATCGTTTATTGGCCTTTGTTGATGATAATCCCAATTTGCAGCAGCGAGTTATCCAAGGCATTAGGGTTTATCCCCCCTCTCAATTGGCACCACTGCACCAAAAACGGGCCTTTGACTGGGTTGTTCTGGCTATTCCGAACCTAGACAAGGCCAGAAAGCGGCAAATCATCGAAAGTCTAGAAATTTTACCCATCGACATTAAAACCGTCCCTCCCCTCTCAAAAATTTTATCGGGAGAAGCGACCATCAATCAGATTCGCAGTGTCGATGTCTCGGAATTATTAGGACGGGAAGAAATCCTACCCCATCCCGAACTTTTGGGAAAAAATGTCACCGGTAAAGCGGTGTTAGTTACCGGGGGTGGCGGTTCCATCGGTTCGGAATTATGCCGACAAATCGCTTTCCTCAAGCCAAAATGCTTGGTAATCTACGAATTAAATGAGTTTTCCCTCTACAAAATTGATCTCGATTTGGGTGAAAATTATAGCGATTTACGCAAGTATGCCTATCTAGGCAATGTTCTTGACCGCAATCATCTGGCCCGAGTCATCCAACAACACCAAATTGAGACAATTTATCACACGGCCGCCTATAAGCACGTTCCCCTTGTGGAAGCCAATCCTAGTCAGGGGGTTTACACTAATGTTTGGGGCAGTTTAAATGTCGCTCAGACCGCGATCGAGAATTCGGTTAGTAATTTAGTTCTCATTTCCACCGATAAGGCTGTCAGACCGACTAACATTATGGGGGCCAGTAAACGCTGTGCTGAGTTAGTTATACAAGCTTTGGCCGCTTTACCCGACAGTTCCACCTGTTGCGCTATCGTCCGCTTTGGCAATGTTCTTGATAGTAGCGGTTCCGTGGTGCCGCGTTTCCGGGAACAAATCGCCCAACGTAAGAATATTACCCTCACCCATCGCGATATTATTCGCTATTTTATGTCTATTCCGGAGGCGGTGCGTTTGGTTATGCAAGCAGGAGCCATGGCTAAGGGGGGTGAGGTATTCCTGTTAGATATGGGTGAACCGGTAAGAATTTACGATTTGGCCCTACAGATGATTCGTTTAAGTGGCTTAGAATTAGGGCAAGATATCGATATTGAAATCACAGGATTAAGACCCGGGGAAAAACTCTACGAAGAATTATTAATCGATACCGATAAAGCTCTTCCCACCGCTCACCCAAAGATTTTTTGCGCTCATGAACACTTTCTTGCTTGGGAAAAATTGCAAATCAAATTAGAACAACTGCTTAATTATATTCAACTTAATGACCGTCAGGGCCTAGTTAAGTCCCTACAAGATTTAGTTCCCGAATACCGGCCCCCGCAGCAAATAGCCAGTAGTTTGTCAAGTCAAAAGTAAAGAAGAGGAGTTTTACCTCTCCTCTTGTTGCCAAAATTTATTAATCTAATTGAACCGAATGCTCTTGTTTTAACTGCTTTTGGATAGTTTTTACCGTCTGCTCAATTTTATTGATTCCGCGAGAAGAAGGGCGATTTACTCTATCAGCTAGAGGAGAAGTTTGTTGAATAGCAATGCTTAAATAAAGAGGAAAAGCGAGGGTAAAGGCTAAAAAAAGACGTTGTAACATAATCCACTCCCACAAAAGTTTTTCAGCGATTATTTAGCCGGCTGAAACTTCTAACAGAATAACGACTAACTAGGAAAATTTCAGCTAGTTTGTGACAGTCTGGCAATTGGTGGGGCAATCCTAAAGAATTAGCGCTGAAACCCTCAACCCTAGACCGGAAGTCTGATAGATTGATCTAAGAACATGATCGATCGCTCTATCTATGCACAAAATTCCAGTTACTGTGATCACGGGTTTTCTGGGTGCGGGAAAAACTACCCTCATCCGTCATCTACTGCAAAATAATCAAGGCCGACGGGTGGCCGTTATGGTCAATGAATTCGGAGAAGTGGGCATTGATGGTGATTTGTTGAAAAGTTGTCAGACCTGCGATGACAACCCCAACGATAATATTGTGGAACTGACCAACGGTTGTCTGTGCTGTACAGTACAGGAAGAATTTCTCCCCACCATGCAGAAATTGCTGGAGCGACGGCAACAGTTGGATTGTATGCTGATCGAAACTTCCGGATTAGCTTTACCTAAACCTCTGGTTCAAGCTTTTCGCTGGCCGGAAATCCGCAACGGTGCCACGGTGGACGGGGTAATCACGGTGGTGGATGGTTTTGCTATCGCTAGGGGTCGTCTGGTGGCGGATTTGGAGGCTTTAACGGCACAAAGGCAAGCAGACCCCAATTTAGAACACGAAACGCCTATTGAGGAGTTATTTGAGGATCAGTTAGCCTGCGCTGACCTGGTACTCTTAACTAAAACCGATCTCATCAGCGAAATTGAATTAGAAAAAATTATTAATTGGCTGAAAACACAACTGCGATCGACGGTAAAAATAGTTACTTGTGCTGATGGACAAATTAGCCCCGATGTGCTATTGGGATTTAATGCCGCCGTCGAGGATAATTTAGCTAGTCGTCCTAGTCATCATGATCACGAGGAAGAACACGATCACGATGAGGAGATCAATTCTGTGCAGTTTTGCCTCGATTCTCCCGTAGATGCCCAAATTTTGACCCAACGGATCAAAGAATTGGTGGCCCGAGAAGAAATCTATCGGGTCAAGGGATTTGTTAACGTGGCCCATAAACCCATGCGTATGGTGTTACAGGGAGTCGGCGATCGCTTTGATTCTTTCTTCGACCGACCCTGGCAATCCACAGAAATGCGGCAAACCCGCTTGGTCTTTATCGGCCGCTCCCTCGATAGTCAGAGAATCGAGCAGGCCTTAACTAGGGTTTGCTGAAGAAGTTTTTCCCAGGGACAGGGTGTGGGGTGTGGGAATTATGAATTATGAATTATGAAGTGGGGTAGATAGGGAAGTGGGGTGATGGGGTGTGGGCTTCGGCCGTGAGACTGAGCTCACGCCGAAGTCTCACGGCCGAACCCTGCCCCCTGCCTGACCCCACCAACAAACTTTTTGCCGCAAACCCTATTTATTCTCCCCCCTCCCTTCTCCCTTCTCCCTTCTCTCCCTCTACAATAATTACTCGCAGCCAGAAATACGTTATGACACATCATACTTTGTACTTTTTGTCAAAAAAACTTTTTTTTTGCAATAAAACTACACAAAAAAAAGATCATCGTTATGGGTGAAATTGACTGATTTGACCGTCCTAATTAGGAACACCTTCTAGGTGTGGCAAGGGTTTTAACTATTGCTGCCCAAAAAAGCACAGAATAACCCA
>NZ_JBHFLL010000165.1:0-32429 GCF_041928595.1 Microcystis sp. BLCC-F209 | reverse complement strand
CCTCTAAAATAATTGGTTTCTCTGGTACTTGACGCTTAGAGCTTTTACCTATAGGAGCATTCCCCTATAGAACCCCATAACTCTAGTTTTCAAGGTGCGTTCATCCTGCGATGACTGGGTTTTTTAAGCGGTTGCTTACCCGGCCCGCTATTCTTAATATCATACATCAGATAAAGTCGCCCTAAAAGGGCGAGGCTTTAAACCCAATTTTTCGGTAAAAAATCTTGTGACCTTCGAGCGCGATAATTCCCAAACCACCTCGCGAGTCATTGCCGCTAACTCGCGCTTTGCCAATACTTATTATGCCATTCTAGGACTACATCCGAGTGCCTCGGTGATCGAAGTGCGACGCGCCTATCGGGAACTGAGTAAACGATACCACCCCGATACTACCGAACTCAGCCCCGAAGTGGCAACGGCTAAATTCCAGCGTCTTAACGAAGCTTATGCCACCCTGAGTAATCCCGATCGCCGTTCCCTGTATGATTTACAGATAGGTTACTCGCGCTGGAATGTCATCCAAACCATCCCCGATGGCGATCAACCCATAGCTAATCGTAGCGCCTATCTCGATCCGACCGATCGCCCCCTATCTTCGGGAGAGATTTTTGCTTTGTTTATCTTGGCACTCACCCTGCTGGGCTGCTTGTTACTAGCGGTGATTATTGCTATGCTTCGAGGAGAGAATGCCGTCACTGTAGCCCAATTATTTTTGATTTAGATGCGATGAAGATTCCCACTGCCGATACTCCCCTCTATAATCATCCCTTACCGGCGATCGAAGCATGGCTAGTTAAATTAGGTTGTCGGAAAAATACCGAGAATATCCACTGTTGGACTGTGGAAAAACCGACATGGAAAGCGGAAATCTGCCTCGAAATCGAAGAAATCACCGTTCGTTACTTTCGGGCAGCCAATGACGGCAGTGACATCAATCGCGCTTTTAAATACTCCCTTAGTCGCCAAGATATCGAATCGGCGGTTTTTTCTGGTCCCTAATCATCGGTTAAACTTTTGACTATCTAAGGCTTGCTCAATAAATCTAAAAACCTTGTTAGGTAAGACTTTTAGACTTTTTGGTTTCCAAACAGTACCAGATCTGGGAGTGATCGGGGGGAGAATTCAGGGACTTTTTCCCTGAAAATTGACTAATTGACCACCTGAAAATCGGTAAAACCCCACACCCCACACCCCACCCCCCCGATGTCGGGGGGGTTGGGGGGGGGCCACACCCTACCCCGTTAAGACAGCACCGCAGTTGGCAGCGAGGAGAGCTAGTCCGAGCATTTGTACTAAATTGTCCGAGACACGCTGTCAATCCAGTACACTTGTTCAGACTGAAATCAACGCTCCCCCACAACTGGAACCGCTGCCAGCAGTGCAACCGTAGCAATAGGAAGCGGTTTGTACCTCTGTAATTACATCTAAACTATCCGCTTGTAATAAATCCGACAGGGTTAATTTTTGTCCTTGACTGGTGCAAGCAGCCAGATCCTCCATCTGATTAAAATCGCAGTCATAGATATTACCCAAATAATCAATGGAAAGCTGATTACGACACATCAAATGCTCGACAGTATCGCCATTAAAATGGTCTTCGAGGAATTGAAGATAGGGTTGATAGAGTTGCTGGTGTTCCAGATGGAAGCGCGTCCTGCCGACGGGTAGGTTAGTGATAGTAAACAGATTGTTAAAAGAAATATTAAAATGTTCTTGCAAGAACTTTTTGTAATCCCGTGTTAGGGATACCTGATCCGGTGTGAGAGAAAAATTCTCTGACTTAGGAATCTGGGGATTATAGACTAAATCCACAATCAAATTCGGCTCTTGAGCGTAGCCGAGACGGTTTAACCATTGTAAAGCGGCGATTGATCGATCATAGACTCCCAGACCGCGCATTTTATCCACATTATCGGCAAGATAACAGGGTAAAGAAGCCACCACCCGCAGCTGATGGCCAGCGCAATATTCAGGAATATCAGTAAATCCTTTCTCGAAATAAATAGTTAAATTCGAGCGCACGATTACCTCTTTCCCCGCTTTTCTAGAGGTTTCCACAATTGGCTTAAAACCGTAGAGCATTTCCGGAGCGCCGCCAGTCAGATCGACGGTTTTAATTTGGGGAAATCTTGCGATCAGTTCGATAATTTGTTCGCACACTTCTGGAGTCATTTCTTCGGAGCGAACTGGACTAGCTTCCACATGACAATGGCTACAAGCAAGGTTACATCTTTTCCCCAAATTAATTTGCAGAACCGAGATTTTTTGCTTAGTTAAAAGAGTGTTTAGTTTCTCAACAAAAGGAGTCATGGGAGAGTAATCAGTAATCAGTGAAAGGTAAACAGTAAACAGTAAACAGTAATCAGTGAAAGGTAATCAGTAATCAGTAATCAATCATGACTGATTACTCACATCTAATAACTGAGGCTCTCCTAGACTGATTATAGCAAATTAGTAGTTTAAATGAGCCTAAACCCTTAAATAGCGTTGGGTTTCATGCTTCAACCCAACCTACGTTCTAATCAATGATAACTGATAACTGATAACTGATAACTGACGGATCAAACTTGTCTCGACGCTGCTTTTTTAACAGCAACCGCCTCCGTTATAGTGCCAAGTGGACTCGGTGATGAGGATATCTTCGGCAGAGAAACGAGCTAAGTTGCTCGCAGTTTTATCACAGACAGCCACCGGTAATCCTTTGGCTAAAATATGCCCAGCACCATCATCAAAAATTGCCTCCGTACCAGTATAAATAGCAGTTCTGCCCGTAAAAATACAAGCCCCATCTTCGGGAATAGCTACTTTAAAAGCAACGGAATCCAAACTTTCTAAGAGGAGCGGCTCGGCTAAATTATAACTCTGACAGTCCAGTAAACGATAGGGACGACGGGCCCGAATTTCTACCTGACCAAAACCAGCAGCAATCAACTGTTGAATATAATCATCGTAGGTCAAGGCCCCCGATAGACACATAGCGCGTAAACGCTGATCTTCTTGCAAATGTTCGGGAATTGGACGAAGGGCGATCGGATCGCTCATCAGTAAACGTCCTCCCGGTTTTAAGACGCGAAAAGCTTCCCGTAAAGCTAACTGTAAATCGGCTGGTTTAAAGATATTAAAAAGACAATTCTGCGCCACCACATCGACGGAGGCATCCTCCACCGGCAATTCAAAGGCAGAACCATCTCTAATTTCCACAAAATCGAGACTAAACCAGGGATTTTCCAGCAGTGCTTCGCCGAGATTTCTTTGGGCTGCCCAACGCATTTCCGGCACTGGATCCACCGCAATGACTCCCCCCGGACGACGGGAAAAATAGGCGAATTGCAGTGCTTCTAAACCACCACCCACACCCACATACAAAACCCTGGGAGAATTGCCCAATTCATTAACCTGCACCGTCGTGCCACAACCATAGTTCATCTCCTGCATAATGGCGGGGATTTTTAACCCCGGCAGTTGCAAGGGACTGCCCTGGACACAACATAGCCCCACTTCCGGAGTTTGGGCTACTTCGCTGTAAAATTTGGCAGTGGCTTCCAGATAAGTCATTTTCATCCTTTAAACTCCTTTTCTCTGATCAATTCAAGGATCGACTTCCCATCCTCGCCCAAAGCTATCTTAGCATTTGTACTGACCTTTAACCCCTAACTGATCACCTTTAGATAGCCAAGTTCATCGGCGCTCAAATCCCAGAAACGGGTTACACTGTCTTTAAAGTTCGCATCAAAAACAGCAATATTCACAAGGGCAAAAGTAGCGGCTATCCTGTTATCTATCAACTTAAAGATAATAGTTGTGTTTTATTGAAGATTGATTATTTGGAGTATAATATCCTAAACATTTAAGGATTTGTTCTGCTGGTGAAAGAGGCTTTAATTGACCAATAATGTAGATATTTGTATCTAAAAAAATTCTCCTCATTCATAACGCTCCTGAAACAGTTCTTGCTTAACTTCACGAATAAGCTCTAAAATCTGTTCCTGAGTTTCGATACCTGCTTCTTTAAATGCAGCTTGCATATTAGTACGCGCTTGTTCAAACTCAACTTGTTTGTTTTTATCGGGGACAATAATAACAAGTTCAACCTCTGTGTCTGTTGGCAAATCTTGATGGGGTTGCTCGATAATTAATTGTCCATCTTTGATTTTGGCTTTAGTCTGAATAAATTGCCTTTTTGATTTTTTCTCAGACTCAATCTGGTTTATTGCATCTATCTTATCATTTTTGAGCAACTACAGTTCAACAGCCCGATTGTGAGCGAGAAGTAGTTCAAGGCTGACCGCTGAAATAACTGATAACTGAGAAAACGGTAGCAATTTCTACCAAAAGTCAGAATAAAATTCGTTATTGTCATAAGGTCATGACGGAATGTAATTAAAACCAGAAAGAATGCGGATCGAGCAATTGCAAGCCTTTTTAGCCGTAGCCGATACGGGCAATTTCGGTCAAGCGGCGCGCCAGTGTGGAGTCACCCAATCGACTATCAGCCGCCAGATTCAATCCCTAGAAACCGATTTGGGCTTACCTCTTTTTCATCGTACCGCCCAAGCGAAATTAACCATTGCCGGCGAGAAATTACTGCCCCGGGCGAAACGAATTTGTCAAGAATGGACGAATATTCACAGGGAAATCACTGACCTACAGGCAGGAAAACAGCCAGAATTGTGCGTGGCGGCGATTCATTCCGTCTGCGCCCACTATTTACCGCCGATTTTGCCGAAATTCTGTGCTGAATACCCAGAAGTTCAGTTAAGAGTTACAGCCCTAGGCAGCGATCGCGCCCTAAAAGTGCTGCGGGATGGTTTAGTAGATCTGGCCTTGGTAATGAATAATCGTTTTCTCACCTCTAGCCCGGAGATGGTGGTAGAAATATTATACGAAGAAGCGATCGAAATTCTCATGGCCGCCAATCATCCCCTCGCCCGATACAAAGAAGTGCCATGGTCAGAATTAATCCCCTATCCGCAAGTGGTTTTCAAAGATGGCTACGGGATGCAAAGATTAGTACAAGAATGGTTTTCTCGTCAGGATGCCCACCTAAAAACTGTCATGGAATTAAACACCCTCGATGCTTTTCGCGGTGTGGTGCGTCAGGGTAATATTATCGCTCTTCTGCCCCAATCGGCCCTGATGGAGGCCCATAGCGATGCCACCCTCGCCATTCGTCCTCTTGCTTCCCCTAGTAGCGAAAATCCCCATCTTAATAATGGTAAATTTAGTCATCGTCTCACCCGTCAGGTAGTCCTTGTCACCACCAGCGATCGCCTACAGATACCACCGATCGCTCATTTTTGTCAATTAGTGCGGCAAATGCGGCAAATTATGGTTAAAAGCTTAGAAAATCACCACGTCCAGCCTTAGCAATCCCCATCAATCCCATTTACTCTTTATTTTCTTCCTTGAGATGAGCGATACTTTTCGAGAATTATTAAAAGCGATCGGTAGTGGCACCCATACGGGCAAAAATTTGACCCGTCCCGAAGCGGCAATGGCCACCAAGATGATGTTAACCCAAGAGGCAACCCCCGCCCAAATCGGTGCTTTCATGATTGCCCATCGCATTAAACGCCCCACCAGCGATGAGTTAGCGGGAATGCTTGATGCCTACGCCGAGCTTGGCCCAGAAATAACCCTAGAATCAGCCTCTTTTCAGCATCCGATCGCTATTTTTGGCAATCCCTACGATGGACGTTCTCGCACTACCCCGGTTACTCCGATCACTACTTTAATCTTAGCGGCGGCAGGGGTTCCCGTAGTCCTGCACGGGGGCGATCGAATGCCGACTAAATACGGTATTTCCCTCAGGGAAATCTGGCAGCAATTAGGAGCAGATTTTAGTCAATTATCCTTAGCAGCAGTGAAAGACTGTTTAATCACCACAGGATTGACTTTTTTCTATATTCCCCGCCATTTTCCCCTAGTAGAGAATTTTGTTACCTATCGGGAGCAAATCGGTAAACGTCCGCCTATGGCCACGGTAGAGTTAATCTGGTCGCCTTTTGTGGGTAATATTCATCAGATATCGGGTTTTGTTCATCCCCCCACCGAAGATCGTTTTCGCGAAACTTTTGCCCTGAGAAATATCTCTCACTTCACCACCGTGAAAGGATTAGAGGGGAGTTGTGATTTAGCCTGTAATCGGACGGCAATTATCGGTCTGGGAAATCCCACCGATCCCCCTTCCTTTCAGCGATTTTTCCTAAATCCTCGCGATTATGGCTTCTGTCCCTCGGATTATCCCCTGGAATCTTTAGAATTGCTCACCGCTAAATTAAAGGGTTTATTAGCCGGAGAAAATAATGAATTAACCGATGCGGCAATTTTTAACGGTGGTTTTTATCTTTGGCGCTGTGGAATTGCCCCAGATATCCCCACCGGTTTCCAGCAAGCAGAACAATCTTTACAGTCAGGAAAAGCCCTGGCTAAACTAGAACAAATCTCTAATTATCTGGAAAATCAGGAATAGATAGGAATAGGGTTGTAGGGAAAATTACTTCTAAATCAATCATTAATTCGAGAAGTTAGGCCAAGAAGGTAAACCCCAGACTTGGTTTCAAGATAAATACTTTTGGGAAAAAACTTTCCCGACTGCATCATTTTCTCGCTCCAGTGGGAAAGCTATGACTACGGTAAACGATTTAGAAGTTTGTAATTCCTATCACAGTCGCCCATAGAAAAGCGCTCATGTCTGCAATTAACCCCTCGACGATCAAAAGTGAATTTATCTCTCCCTCTTTTTCTATCTTAAAACTGAAGGAAAACTCCCTCCACCTAGATGAAGATTTTCTCGGCAGTGATTTAGAAGATGATTTAGTATCTAGTCCCCAAAAAAGCTACAGCAACGGCACAACTACCGACTTAGTATTTTTGTACCTACAAGACATCGGCAGAGTGCCTCTACTCAAACGAGACGAGGAAGTTGAACAAGCGCAACGGGTGCAGCGTCATCTGTCTTTAGTGAAATTGCGCGCCACTGCCGTTAAACAAGGTGATGCACAACTACAGCAATTTGTCAAGTTAATGGAGGTTCGCGATCAGCTAACCGCTCAATTAGCCCATTGTCCCCCCCTAGAACGCTGGGCAAAAACCGCGCAAATCAGCGTGCCTGAGTTAAAAAATGCTTTAAAAGCAGGAAAACAGCGTTGGGCGCACCTAGCGGGCTTAGAAGTGGGGGAATTAGAAGAAATTATTGCCCTTGGTACCCGTGCCAAAGAACAGATGATCAAGGCCAATTTACGTCTGGTGGTGTCGGTGGCCAAAAAATATCAGAATCGCGGTTTAGAATTATTGGATTTGATTCAAGAGGGAACCCTCGGTTTAGAACAGGCTGTCAAGAAATTTGATCCCAGCAAAGGCTATCGTTTTAGTACCTATGCCTACTGGTGGATCCGTCAAGGAATGACGAGAGCGGTCGCAACGCGCTCGCTACGCGAGATCGCAACTCAAAGCCGGCTTATTCGCTTACCGGTTCATATTACCGAAAAACTCAACAAAATTAAGAAGGCACAAAGGAAAATCTCACAAATGCGCGGTCGCACTGCGACCGTAGAGGAAATTGCCCAAGAGTTAGCTCTGACTCCTGAAGAGGTGCGGGAATTGTTGATGAAAGTGCCGCGTTCGGTTTCCTTAGAAATAAAAGTGGGTAAGGAAAAAGATACGGAATTATTAGACCTTTTGGAATCCGAAGCAGTGTCTTCAGAAAATCATTTTGTCGATGAATCTTTGCAAAGAGATATCAGAGAATTATTGGCAGATTTAACCACTCGCGAACGAGAAGTGATTGAATTGCGCTATGGTTTTCTCGATGGTCAATCCCATTCTTTAGCTGCTATCGGTCGCACTTTGGAATTATCCCCGGAAAGGGTACGACAAATTGAGTCGAAAGCGTTGCAAAAACTGCGTCAACCCCAGCGACGTAACCAAATTCGCGATTATTTTGAAGCGTTGAGTTAGTTAGATCATCAACAGAAGAACCCTGCTAGGGAGTTAAATACTCCCTATTTTTTTAGGAGACTTTAACTCAGCCAGAACAACGATTTGTCAGTTGCATTCCAGACGTTTTTGACGCTCTGCTAAGATTGTTTTTAAATTCGGTCGTCCGGTTAAGGTTAATCGCCAAGAAGCCCAAATTTCATAGATAATATCCACTAGAAACCCGATAACTGGCCATTTGGTAGCGGCATAAATCCAACCGATGCCCAAAATGCCCCTGTCCGGTTAATATGTCCAATTTTGTTTTGTCTGTAGGGTATAGGTTCCGTCGCGCACATTGACCCGATGGGGGATCAGCTTCAGGTCTCGGAAGATATTAGCTTGGTGTTGTAGGGCCGTCAGAGAGCGATCATCGATCGGGATAATGGCACGTTCAGAGGCCCTTTGTTCGAGATTAGCCACGATCGCCGGATCGATCTCGTGGTGAGCTGCCAAGCGTCTCGTCGCCTCTAACTCCTGTTGTTTGGCCCAGGCCCCCGCCTCGTTCACCTCCTCTAAAATCACCTTCAGTACATCGGGATAATCCCGCACCAATTCGGGAACCGCATAATAATAGGTCGGCACTTCTACAGAGGCGTTTTCCCCAAAGATACTCTCTAGATCGGCCAACGACCTTCCCGGATAGCTGCGCGTCTCCGTGGGAGAATAGGGAACCCAGACCACCCAAGCGTCGATCTCACCGCGACGGAAAAGCACCAGCGCTTCCGGTTGAGTCGCATACACCGGTTCGATATCGCTTAATTCTAGATTCACTCTCATCAGGGCGCGGATGAGGACATAATGGGCGCTCGAACCTCGATCGAAGGCGATTCTTTTTCCTTTTAAATCCGCCAAAGTCTCTATTGGCGAATCCTCTGGCACGAGAATCGCCTGACCTTTCGGGGCGGTATATTTCTCTTTGGCCACCCGGACGAAGACGTGTTCGGCCGCTTGGGAGAAAATACTCGCCGTACCGCCACCACCGCAAAAGTCGATCGTTCCGTTGCTTAAGGCCTCGATCAGAGAGGAAGCGGCCAGAAAACTCGTCCACGTTACCGTCACCCCCAAGGGTTTTAAGCGTCTTTCCAGAAAGGCCTGGGCGCGGAGAACTTCCAGATTGGTCATGCCCTCGGGATAGCCGATCTTGATGGTTCCTAGCCGCCGCGCTTGTTTGGCGAGGGGAGTGATAGGGTCGGGGGTTGAGCGCTTGAACCAGCGATCGATCAGGATACAGAAGAGAATTCCGGCGATAAATAATCCCACGGTCTCTAATAGCCGGGGAGTGGTATTCCGGGGGAATTTAAAGCTATCGACGAGGTTCAGAATCGGGTTATCCGAGGGAGAATTTTGACCGACGGCGATCTCGCGTAGCGAGCGCTTTGCGTTCGTGTCGGAAAATCGAGCCAGGAGAAAGCTCCCCACCAGACTGGTCAAAAAAAGCAGCGCGGGAAGAACTCCCCGGCAATTTCGCCACGGTTTCCAGAGACACTTAATCGAACGGTGGAGCATGGGATTTCTCGCAGAAAACAAGATTTATTATCGATAAAGGGGACAAGAGGGAAGGGTTTCCCAACTCCCTCGGCATAGCTGCCATTAGTTTTATCTACATACTATAGAAATCCACGACTCCTCGATTGTGTAACAAAGTACATTTATAAATGTATTGAAAATGATATAGTTTCAAAATAAAATTGCGCCCGCATTTGAGAGATCGAGGTGGTATGGATGGATTGGTTGATCGAAATCGTCAAAATCGCGGTGGCCACCGGCATAGCCACCACCTTCGACGACAATATTTATCTAACCGGCTTCTTTAGCGAGGTAAATCGTACCTTTCGCCCGGTTCACGTTGTCGTCGGCGAGCTAGTCGGGTTTACGGCCTTGGTATTGGTTAGCTTGGTCGGTTTTCTACTCGGCCTAATCATCCCACCGATTTATATCGGTCTTCTCGGAATGCTGCCGATCCTCATCGGTGTGAGAAATTTACTGACGTTAAATCGCGATAACGAGAGGGAAACCGCAGATCGCAAGGTTAATTTGCGAAGAAACGCCCAATTTCATGGGTTTGCCTCCCGCAGACTATCCCTCGCTCAAGTCCTCAGAGATCGCCAAACCTATAAAGTTTCCGCGGTCACGATATCCAATGGCGGCAATAATCTCGGTATCTATATTCCCCTATTCGCCAATAGTACCGTGGCGCAGTTAGCCGTAATCATCCCGATCTGCTATCTAATCGTCTGTACTTGGTTATTTCTCTCCTATAATCTAACCCGCCAACCGGGGATCGCGGTTGTCCTCAGCCGTTATGCGAGTAAGCTTTTCCCTTTTGTGCTGATGTGGTTGGGCCTACGGATTATTCTCGATAACGGCTCCTATCGCCTGTTGATTCCCATCGGCTAAATTAGACCCCCCGTAAACGCCAATCTCCAGATCCCACGGGAGTCAAAATTCAGGAAGAGAGAATAAAACACCATTTATTTCCTAGGCAGAATTATCACATCCCAGGGGGTGATTCTGACTGGGGTGTAGAGTTAGGAGATTTTAACTCAGCGAGAACAACGATTTGATGAGTTGCATTCCAGACGCTTTTGACGCTCTGCTAAGATTGTTGGTAAATTCGGTCTTCCGGTTAAGGTTAATCGCCAAGAAGCCCAAATTTCATAGATAATATCCACTAGAAACCCAATAACCGGCCATTTGGTAGCGGCATAAATCCAACCGATGCCTAAAATGTCATAGACTTGGCGAAACACTTCCACATTTTGAATGATAGTACCATCGGCTAGTACAGCATGGATTCGTCCCATGGCTGCCGCAAAGGAAATACCGCCATTTTCCTCTGGATTATAGTTTTCGGCGGCAATATCGACAAAAGCAACTAATCCTCTCCCAGCATCCTGTTTTTGCAGAAAATTGACCTCCCGCAAGCAGAGGGGACATTCTCCATCGTAGAGGAGTTTAATTTTCCAAGAGGGCGATCGAGTAGAATTTTCTAAGGTATCGGCAGATTGAGTCGGTAAAGATGACATGATCTTCTAGGGATTCTCGTTTTAGTGATTAGTGAATGGTTGGGGTTTGACAGCATTTTTCTTTATTTGTGGCAGACATAGTACTCCCCTCTCCCACCTCCTCCTTGAACGAATTCCCAGGGTTTGGGTGTGAGGGCAAGTGACCATCTCTGCCATGACTTTAGAAAAATGCCATGAAATGACTATAATCGTATCCATCGAAAAAAATCTATGATTGAAGACGTAAAAAGTGATTGACTTCATGGATTATCTGGGCTAGAGTGTGTGATGCAGATCACTTAAGTGTGTGATGCAGATCACTTAGTTGTGTCGCAAAACTCAAGTTTGAATTGTGCTTATGATTCCAATCTTAGGACTATTTTCACACAGATGGGGGAAATACACAGGTAATGGTCGCCCATCAAAGACAGGCGATCTCGCGTAGCGAGCGCGTTGCGACCGCAAGCGGTACTCGTACTGTGAACCTGTAAATTTCTACTGATGGTGACATAGGTGTGCTGCTGGAGCGCAACAACAAGTTAAGCTTCCATGCTTTCTGTCTTGAATGCCTTATAATCTTTTCTAACTTATTGCCATGAAGTCAACCACTCTTGTAACTACCGCCGACTCATCGCCGGAAAACACCCGCGATGAGCAAAAGAAAGTAACCGAGAACGAGCGAATACCAAATAGTACAAACCCGACCAGTAAGATTGATGAGTTGTTAAAGGATGCTGTCGGTGACAAAAATTTAAATCAACTCTCCCGAAAAGATTTAAATGATCTTTTGAACAAAGTTGATTTTTTAGGTGCAATTGGACTTGATACTGACGGAAAACAGATACCAAAAAAAGTTGACGACAACCAAAAATCAAGTCTTACCTCAAGTCCTACCTCAAGTCTTACCTCAAGTCCTGCCTTAAGTCCTGCCTCAAGTCCTGCCTTAAGTCCTGCCTTAAGTCCTGCCTCAAGTCCTGCCTTAAGTCCTGCCTTAAGTCCTGCCTCAAGTCCTGCCTTAAGTCCTGCCTCAAGTCCTGCCTTAAGTCCTGCCTTAAGTCCTGCCTCAAGTCCTGCCTTAAGTCCTGCCTCAAGTCCTGCCTTAAGTTTTACCTCAAGTGTCTCACTACCAGATTTAGTGGGCAGTTTTGGCACGATTAGTTTGCCAAGTACAGTTGACTTCGGCGCTCTGGGGAATGCACAGGTAATTGTCACCAATCAAGGACAGGCGCTCGCCAGTGGACCTAGTACTGTCAAACTCTACATTTCCACTGACGGTCAGATTGACAGTAACGATGCCTTACTCACCAGTGTCAGCACAAACTTGAACCTAAACGCTGGGCAGTCAGTCACCCTAGACTTGCAGTATCAAAACAATACTTCAGTCATCGCTCCGGGGGCCTACTTTCTCATTGCTCAAGTCGATGCAGATAACCAAATTGCCGAACAAGTAGAAACCAATAATGTCACCAGTAAATTAGTATCGGGACTCAATACTAACGCCGTCATCGACTGGAATGCGATCGCATTAAATGCGATTCAAGCCGAGGGAAAAGCGGGGCGGGGAGTCGCGCCGACAGTAGGTTCTCGCTTAATGGCGCTGGTTTCTACTGCCGTCTATGATACGGTCCAGGCCTTCAACACTTTATATCCCTCTTATGCTGTAAATGTGAACGCACCAGGGAATACCTCGTTGGAGATGGCGGTAGTTGGTGCTGCCTATCGAGTTCTCTCTACTCAATTATCTGGACAAAATAACTTGTTCTTACAGCAAGTAGCCAATTCTCGGGCGGAGATTCTGGACAGTGCCACCGCTGAAAGCAGGGGGTTTAATTTTGGCATTTTAGTAGGCAATCAGAGCCTCAATTTACGCGCTAATGATGGTTCTAACGACAATACGCCTTTCACTCCGCCGTCGGGAGCCTATGTCTGGAGACCAGAAACCTCTGGCCCGACTGCTGGGGTAGCAGTGGGTGCGAACTGGGGGGGAGTAGATACTTGGACGATTGGCGACATTGACCAGTTTGTCTCGCAAAATCAAATTGATGTAACTCTTGATGGCCGTCCCGACACAAATCCTACATTGTATGCCCAAGAAATTGAAGAAGTCCGGCTCTATGGCGGCTTGCAAAACACTGCTCTGACTACCACTTTACGCAATGCAGACCAGACAGAAATGGCTGTTTTCTGGTCTTATGACCGGGCTGATACCTTCCGTCCCTACGGTCACTTAAACCAAATTGCTCAAGGTATTGCCGTCGACGAGGGCAATACCTTGCAAAAAGATGCCAGTCTATTTGCCGCGTTAAATACTGCGCTGGCGGATGCGGTAATCGTCGCTTGGAAAGAGAAATACACTGAACTCCAACCTCGCCCTGATGACATAATTGCCGGAGGATTTGCGGCTAATGACGGGTTAGCTTCTACGGTGGGCGATCCCAATTGGAAACCCTTGCTGTCACCATTAATGGGGGTTAATTCGCCAGCTTTCCCGGATTATATGTCAGGGCATTCTGCCATGGGGGGAGCATTTGCTGGAGTGATGACCGAATATTTTGGAGACAACTATGTGTTTAGTGCTGTCTCCCAAGAACTTCCCGGTGTCGTTCGTAATTTCGATAGCTTCCATGAAGCGGGAATGGAAGATGCCATCAGCCGTCTTTATGGCGGAGTTCACGTCCGTGAGGCTTGCATTGATTCTTTTAACATGGGGTTAGCTGTTGGCGAGTTTGTCGCAACAAATTTCTTTCAGCCGATTTAAAATCGGGTTCGTTGTTAAGGCTCCGGCCCGATGATTGACAATGGAACGTTTGTCTCTGGCACTTTTTTAGTCAAAAAAGTGCCAGAACTGTTTTCTAGGAAGGCTTCCAGTAATATTCGGCCAACCCTATCTAGGGTTGGCTGAATAAATGTGAAATATTGACGAGGTAAGGGGTTTGGGGCTTTTTTGGCGAAGCAGGTGCAAGATTTTCAAGCTAGTGACTCAAAAACCTTGCATCTTGATCGGTTGGCATCCTGTAGGGGCGAAGCATTCGGATAGAAAATCTACGGTTTCAGCGATAGGTTATTGCCCGAATGCTTCGCCCCTACTTTTTCAACCAACCCTAGATAGTCAACAGCTTAACTGATAACTGATTCAAGGCTGTCTCCTGAATACTGAATACTGAATACTGAGGGTTATTTTATGGCAATTTATCAGATGGGATGGTATCACTCTCTACGGGTTCTCGATCGTTGCGTTTTGAGAAACCCCAAGCAAAGAGGATAGCAATTAAACTGATCATAATCCATTCTGGCGGCACAAAATCGGGACTAATCACCCGCAACAGCAATCTTAAACCCACCAAACCGACGGTGACAAAACCGGCATCTTCTAGGTGGGTGTATTCCTCTAACCAGCGAATAAATAAACCCGCCATAAAGCGCAGGGTAACTACTCCGATCGTACCACCAAGCAGGATCAACCAAGTATCATCGGCCACGGCGATGGAGGTGGTAACACTATCGAGGGAAAAAGCTAAATCGGTAACGGCAATGAGGGGGATAGCTTGCCAGAGAGATTGAAACTTGAGACTATGATGGGTGTGATCCTTGTCTTCCGGGGAGGCAAAGTAATTAAAGACTAACCAGAGCAAATATACTGCTCCCAAAAGTTCAAACTGCCAGTATTTAACCACCCAGGTGGCGGTAAGAATCAAGACCATACGGAGAATATAGGCGAAAACTAAGCCAATATTCAAGGCCTGACGTTGACGCTGATGATCTCCTAATCCCTGTGCTATGGAAGCGAGAGCAATGGCGTTATCTGCTGATAATACCGCTTCTAGGGCAATGAGAACCAACAGAATTAACGGGGTTTTTAGACTAAGGGTTAGAGATGAATCAAGGAGCGAGTCTAACATTGAGGCCGCAGGTAAAAATAAATGTAATCATGGCAATACCTCAGCTTAACGCTTTTACAACTTTCTTTTCTAGGGGAGATAACCGTCACCGGGGTGGGGAGATATGAAGTCTTGTAACGAAATGATGCAGAGGACCCCGATGATGTCGGAAAGTATTGGATGAATATCTTTATGAGGAGATAATCAGCAATGCTTTCTGATACTCAAGTTTTAGTCGCTCTGGTAATTGCTTTAATCCCCGGGATTTTGGCTTTTCGTCTAGCGACGGAACTTTATAAGTAAAGTCGCTTTCAATAAACCCTGATCCCGTCTGACCTAGCTATAGGATAGACCGATTGGGGTTTTTTTGGTTATCGGTCATCAGTTATCAGTGATTGGGTGTAACTTAAAAGTAATTAGCCACCTTTCTCACCGATTTTACTTGTACTCATAAATCTATGACCGCACGAACACGAAACCAAACCGACAAAAAACCGAGCAAAAAGCCAAAAAGCGTCAATAAATCCCAAAACTGGCAAGTTATCGAGATTTGGCTGCGAATTATTGCCTATAGCGCTCTTTCGATCACGGCAGTTTTTGCGATCGCTCGTTTGCTACCCTACCAACAGATGCAACAGGCAAAACTGGAAGAACTGCGTTTGGCAGCCCAGGAAAAGGAGGAACGGGTTAATCAATTGCGCGGTCAATTTACTCGCAGCTTTGATCCTAGTCAAGCGCGGCAAGTGATGGGGGAACAAAGTCCCCGACGGGATCCTAATCAAAGACGCATTTTTTGGGTTTCTCAGTAGAATCGAGCGAGATAAATTCGTTTTTGAGCAGATTATTTGAGTATTTTGCCGATGCTGGTTGTTCACAACGAAAAAATTCTCGATTTAATTAAATACCGCTACTCTCTGGGGGATATCCAGAGATTATCCGCGTTTTTGTCGGAAAATGATGTCTTGAGATTTCCCCAGCTGGAAAATGGCTTATTTCCAGCAGCATTAGTCAGCAATGAGACAGAATACACCGGATATGCCAATGTTTGGCTGAGGGATAACGTTTATCTGGCTTATTCTCACTATATTATCGGACAGACAGCGATCGCTGTCAAGAATATTCAGACTTTGATGAACTATTTTCAAAAGTTCCAAAGGCGTTTTATTAATATTATCCAAGGTCGAGTTAATCCTGAAAAGATCAGGGAACGTCCTCATATTCGTTTTGAGGGACGTACACTGACGGAAATTGACCAAGTTTGGCAACACGCACAAAATGATGCCCTTGGCTATTTTCTCTGGTTTTATTGTCGTTTGGCACGGGAAAAATATATTCAGCTTTCCCCCGATTGTCTAGAAACAATTGCCCTATTCCCCTTATATTTTCAAGCAATTAGTTATTGGCAGGATGAGGATAGCGGTCACTGGGAAGAAACCCGCAAAATAGAAGCATCTAGCATCGGGGTTGTGGTAGCGGGATTACGCGAATTAAAAAGGTTATTAATCGAGACAGAGATAAATCTCACGGCCGAAAATCGCAGGATTACACCGGCATTTTTAGCGGACTTAATTGAGATAGGAGAACAAGCTTTATACCGTATTTTACCAGCCGAGTGTCTTCTACCAGTACCGCAGGCGAGAAGTTATGATGCAGCCCTACTTTTTTTGATTTATCCCTTACAAGTGGTGGAGACAAATATCGCCGATCAAATTCTTAATAATGTTATCGTTCACCTTCAGGGAGATTACGGTATTCGTCGCTATTTAGGTGATTCTTTTTGGTGTCGAGACTATCGCTTAATTCCCCCAGAAATCCGCACCACCGTATCGACAGAAAGGGAAAATTGGTTACAGGAACAAGGGAGAGGATTAAACCTAGGCGAAGAAGCACAATGGTGTATTTTTGATCCGATTATTTCTGCCATTTTTGCCATTAAATTCCAGAGTACAGGTCAGGAAAAATACCTCAACCTACAAACCCATTACTTCAATCGTTCTCTCGGACAAATTACGGGAAAAGATTCCCCTGTGGGTGAGTTTAAATGTCCCGAATTATACTATCTAGAACAGGGAAAATATATTCCTAATGATGCCACTCCTCTCCTTTGGACACAGGCTAATTTACAAATCGCATTGGAACTAATTAAGAAAAGTTTAAGCAAATAGTGTAATTCTATTTGGCTGGTTATAATTCAATTAGAAATGGATTTTAGGTTTGATCCCCCCTGCCCCCCTTGATAAGGGGGGTGTCTGATGATTTTTAACGCCTACCTACTTAAGTATCAAATGCAGACACAAGAATTTCTCAGAAGACTTGAAAACAATGAATTGCAGCATACCTTAGACTTTGATGAATGGATGGGAGAACCTTGGATGCTAGAAGCTTTACTGCAAGACAAAGAAGAAATTGAGGAGATAGAATTTGTTGATTAATGAATATTTTCAAGAGATTAGACATCTCATTGAAGCTTGTCCAATAGTTCAATCTTATAACCTCATCACTGATAGTAGAAATCTTTATGTAGGGTTTGCGGCAAAAAGTACGGGCGAAGCATTCGGATAGAAAATCTCTGGTTTCACCTATAGGTTATTGCCCGAATGCTTCGCCCCTACAGGACGCGGGCCGATAATAAAAGTTTATGCTCAGAAAATTAATTAGGGCTGGCTGAAAAAGTAGGGGCGAAGCATTCGGATAGGAAATCTACGGTTTCAGCGATAGGTTATGCCCGAATGCTTCGCCCCGAAGATGCAAGGTTTTCAACCACGATTCTCTCAAAATCTTGCACCTGTTTCGCAAAATAGGCCCCTAAAACCCTTACCTCGTCTATATTTCACATTTATTCAGCAAGCCCTAATTACACTCTTTTAAAAAGTTTCTTAATTTCTACAGTAGCTGTCAGTATCTCCCGTAATTGTAGCGTTTAGAAATGCCTAATCTTAACCAATTAACAAAGCGAGAAAGTATTAGCAACCCTTCTCGCTTTATTATAACTAAACCAACGCCTCCACAGCTTGCGGAACTACTGCCGTCTCGGTCGTGGTCGTGGTATTTTCCCCTAGGTAAATTCCCAAAGAACGGGCTGTTTTCACAATAAAACCATCAGGAGCCACGGGATAGGCACAGCGATTTTCTTGATGACATTGTTTGATAATTTTGATCACTGGTTTCAGTGGCAAACTACGCACTTGTCCCCCGCGCCAAATCACCACGCGATCGAGTTTTCCCTGTTCAATTAATTCTACAGCCTTAATGCCAAAAGCCGTGGCTAACAGTCGATCCATGGCCAAAGGAGGACGACTTCTTTGCAGGTGTCCCAAAGACATGGCCCGCACATCCATGGAATTGAGATAACAGAAGACGGGATCGGTAACGCATAAAGAGCGAGTTTTGTCAACTATCAATTTTTCTAAATAATCGCCAATATACTTCTCTTTTTGGTTATCTTCGTTTCTAACCCCCTCAGAAATGACAATGAGAGCGAATTTACGACCTTGGGCCCGTAATTGTGCCAAATGATCACAACAACCGTCGATAATTTCGGGAGTGAGAGCCGGGGTTAATTCGGGAATAAAAATCGCATCGGCCCCCCCGGCAATCCCCGCATGAAGGGCCAAATGACCGGCATCTCTACCCATAACCTGCACAATCATCACCCTTTCGTGACTAGCGGCGGTAAAGGTGAGATCATACAAAGCTTGAGTGACGATATCCACGGCAGTGGTAAAACCGACGGACCATTCCGTATAGGGAACGTCATTATCGATGGTTTTGGGAACCGCGATAATATTCCAGTTGCCTTTCTGGGCGAGATCGTAGATGATATCGACGCTCCCATCGCCCCCGACGACGATCAGGGCATCTAATCCTAGCATTTCGTATCCTTGCAGGATTTTCGTGGCAATTTCTGGGTTTTCGGGATGTCCTTTGCTCAAAGAACCCAAAACACTACCACTAAGAAACTGCAAAACGTCTAATCCTTTCAATATCCCGGGTAGGTCATAGCCATGCTGAGTCAGGATCAAATCTTGGGGGTGATATTTCCCCTCAGCAATCTGCATAAAACCGTCGGTCCCGTAGGGAATGCCGTACACATCCCAACCCTTGAGTTTTGATGCTTTCACCACGGCACGAATTACCGCATTTAACCCCGGGCAATCGCCACCACTGGTCAGAATGCCGATTTTTTTCTTTTGATTCTCGTTCATGGTTACATCCTCCAGGATTTTTTTGTCAGTTATCAGTTATCAGTGATCAGATGTAAGTTTTCAGTTTTCAGTTAAGTAGCTGGTTATAATTAAATTAAAAATCGATTTTAGGTTCGATCCCCCCTGCCCCCCTTGATAAGGGGGGTGCCGATAGGCGGGGGGATCCCCCTTGATAAGGGGGGTGGCTGATAATTTTTAACGCCTACCTACTTAAGTTTTCAGTTCACTGATTACTGATTACTGATCACTGGACGGCTACGCCGTGCCTTTGGCAACACTGAAAAAAGCTTCCCACTTTTATTTACCGGCGGTTTGAAAACGTTTCCAAACAGGTTCGTAACTTTGCAGAGCTTTCATATACTGTACCCGTTCAAAAGCAGTCGGATCCGGGCAATTCATTTGACTCATACTGCCAATTAACTGCTCGATCGATTCGTACTCATTTTCTTCCAACCAATGCAATAAACCCTGTTCGATCTTGGTAATTTCCTCCAAACCGTGGCGTAATAAAACACTAACTAACATGGTCGCTTTTGCCCCCACCATCATCATTTTGATCACGTCGATGGCGTTATGAATGCCACTGGTAGCGGCAAAATCCGTCGCTACACGACCGTAAAGCATGGCAATCCAGCGCAGGGGTAAACGCATTGCTTGGGGATTACTGAGGATAATATTAGGGTGAACATCTAAGGTTTCTAAGTCGATATCCGGCTGATAGAAACGGTTAAATAATACCAACCCATCGGCCCCCGCTTCCGCTAATTGTTTAGCCATATTGGCCGTATTGCTAAAGTAGGGACTTAACTTCATCGAGACGGGAATTGATACCTCCGATTTGACAATTTTGAGGATATCAACGTAGTTTTGTTCGACGTGATTTCCGGTTAATTCTAGGTCGTTGGGAACATAATAAACATTCAACTCCAAAGCATCAGCGCCCGCTTGTTGAATTTGAATGGCATACTCCAACCATCCCCCAGAGGTCTCACCGTTGAGACTGGCAATAATGGGAATATCGACCATTTCTTTGGCTTTGCGAATATGGTTGAGATATTCGTCGGAACCAACGTGAAAAACCTCCGGTTCGGGAAAATAAGTCAAAGCTTCCGCAAAACTCTCGGCTCCGTGGGTAAAATGATGGTGTAAAGCCAGTCTTTCCTGTTTAATCTGCTCCTCGAAAAAGGAGTGTAAAACCACGGCAGCGGCTCCAAAGTCTTCCATTTTCTTGATATTGTCGATATCCTCGCTCAAGGGTGCGGCCGCACCGATGACTAGCGGCGATCGCAATTGTAAACCCATGTAGGTAGTGTGTAGATTCATAACTATTCGTTGCTCCCTGTACCTTTTGCTGCTAAATACTGATACATTTGCCAGCGCGTATCCACATCTGCTTGTGCTTCTTTGAGCAGACGTTTAGCTTCCTCCGGCTTACTGGTGGCCAACATCTTAAAGCGATTCTCCGAGTAGAGAGTTTGCGCTACGGTAAGTTTAGGCGCACGGCTGTCCAATTGCAGGGGATTTTTGCCTTCTTTAGCTAAATCGGGATGATAACGGTACATTAACCAGCGACCGCTTTCCACCACTTCTTTTTGATGGTTCATGGCGGTGGTCATGTTGATCCCGTGAGCAATACAGTGAGAATAGGCGATAATTAACGATGGCCCGTTATAAGCTTCCGCTTCCAAGAAAGCTTTAATCGTTTGCTCGTTTCTTGCCCCCATAGCCACGCTGGCCACATAGACGTTACCGTAGGTCATGGCCATTAAACCGAGGTCTTTTTTCGGTCCTGGTTTGCCACCAGAAGCAAATTTAGCTACGGCGGCGCGAGGAGTAGCTTTCGAGGCCTGGCCGCCCGTATTCGAGTAAACTTCCGTATCCATGACCAAAATATTCACATTGCGACCACTGGCTAAAACGTGATCCAAGCCACCATAACCGATGTCGTAGGCCCAACCGTCACCCCCGACAATCCAGACGCTTTTCTTGACTAGATAATCGGCCACGGATAACAACATTTTCACCTGCGTGGTCGGGGTTAATTGCCCTAAACGGGATTTTAGGGCCTCTACCCGATGCCGTTGTTCGTAAATTTCCGCTTCATCCACTTGGTGACAATTGAGAATATCTGCCGCTAGACTTTCTCCGATTTCACTAGCAAGGGTTTGTAAAAGTTCGGCGGCAAATTCTGCCTGTTTATCGATGGAAACTCGGAATCCTAAGCCAAATTCGGCATTATCTTCAAAGAGGGAATTCGACCAGGCCGGACCGCGACCTTCGGCGTTAACTGCCCAGGGCGTTGTCGGTAAATTACCTCCGTAGATAGATGAACAACCGGTGGCATTAGCCACTATCATGCGATCGCCAAATAGCTGACTGACTAATTTAACGTAGGGAGTCTCACCACAACCGGCACAAGCGCCGGAAAACTCAAAGAGAGGTTCCTGCATTTGCTGATGGTTAATTTTATTGAGATTTAGGCTTAATCGGTCTGGATTAGGCAAATTAAGGAAGAAATCCCAGTTAACTCGTTCCTGTTCTCGCAGGGGCAATTGGGGAGCCATATTAATCGCTCTTAGACGCGGTTGCGATTTGTTTTTAGCGGGGCAAACATCAACGCAGAGACCGCAACCGGTACAATCTTCGGCGGCCACTTGGATGGTGAATTTTAGCCCTTTCCAGTCGTGATCCTTAGCATTAGCGACTTTAAAGGTTTCCGGGGCCGTGGCTAATTCGGCCTCATCATAGACTTTCGAGCGAATAACGGCGTGGGGACAAACGAGAACGCATTTACCGCACTGAACACAGACATCCGCATCCCAAACGGGGATTTCTTGGGCAATATTGCGTTTTTCCCATTGGCTAGTGGCGGTGGGATAGGTCCCATCGTTGGGAAGGGCGCTAACGGGCAGTTGGTCCCCGTGACGGGCGATAATTTTGCCGAGGACTTCTTGGACGAAAGCGGGTGCGTTGTCGGGAATCGCTGGTCTTAATTCAAAAGCTTCAGGGGTGACAGTAGCGGGAATTAGGACTTGATAGAGGTGTTCTAGGGCAGAATCCACAGCTTTGATGTTCATCTGCACGATTTCTTCTCCTTTCTTGCCGTAGGTCTTGCGGATGGCTTTTTTGATTTGTGCGATCGCATCTTCCCGCGACAAAACCCCCGCTAGGGCAAAGAAACACACCTGCATCACGGTATTAATCCGACTGCCCATCCCCGCTTCTTTGGCCACTTGAGTGGCATTAATCGTATAAACTTGCAGATTTTTATCGATGATAGTTTGCTGGAGATGGCGGGGTAAGTGACTAAATACCTCCTCCGGTGGATAGGGACTATTGAGGAGGAAAATTGAGTTCGGTTTAGCGGTTTCTAGCAGATCAAATTGTTCGACAAATTCCCACTGATGACAGGCGATAAAGTTAGCATCAGTGATTAAATAGGTAGAGCGAATCGGATGGGGGCCAAAGCGTAGGTGAGAAACGGTGACGGAGCCAGATTTTTTGGAATCATAGACGAAATAACCCTGGGCATAATTATCAGTATCTTCACCGATAATTTTAATTGAGTTTTTGTTAGCTCCCACCGTACCATCGGAACCTAAACCGTAGAAAACCGCCCGCACTACTTCGTCCGGTTCAGTGGAGAAACTGCGGTCATATTCCAAACTGGAAAAGGTGAGATCATCAACGATACCGATAGTGAAATGATTTTTCGGTTTGTCGAGACTTAAGTTATCAAATATGCCAGCAACCATGGCTGGAGTAAATTCTTTGGAAGATAAACCGTAGCGTCCTCCCACAATTTTCGGCAGCTGGCCTTCGTACTCTTCCATAAAGGCATTTACCACGTCTAAATATAGCGGATCGCCCCCGGCACCGGGTTCTTTACAGCGATCTAAAACGGCTATTTTTTTCACCGTGGTGGGCAGAGCTGCCAGTAATTTTTCGGCGGCAAAGGGACGATAGAGACGAACTTTTAAAACCCCAACTTTCGCCCCATTTTGATTGAGATAATCCACGGTTTCATGGACGGTTTCCCCTCCCGATCCCATTAACATAATCACTCTTTCGGCATCGGGCGCACCGTGGTATTCATAGAGATGGTATTGCCGTCCTGTTAATTGGGCAAAACGATCCATAATTTTTTGAGTGATATCGGGACAAGCATGATAGAAAGGATTGACGCTTTCCCTTGCCTGGAAATAAACATCGGGATTTTGTGCCGTGCCTCGTAACACCGGTCGATCGGGAGTTAAAGCTCTTTGACGATGGGCAATAATTAGGTCTTCATCAATTAGTTCTTTGAGAGTTTCATCGCTAATTAATTCGACTTTTTGCACCTCATGACTGGTACGAAAACCATCAAAAAAGTGCAGAAAAGGAAGCCGTGTTTCTAGTGTGGTAGCTGTGGCGATAGCGGCCAAATCATGAGCTTCTTGAACGGAATTAGCCGCTAACATAGCCCAACCCGTACTTCTGGCAGACATGACATCACTATGATCCCCAAAAATTGACAATCCTTGGGCTGCTAAAGCACGGGCCGCCACATGGACCACTGAAGAGGTCAATTCCCCAGCAATTTTGTAGAAGTTGGGGAGCATTAATAGTAATCCCTGGGAGGAGGTGAAAGTGGTAGTTAAAGAGCCTGTTTGTAGCGCTCCGTGCAGGGTTCCCGCTGCCCCACCTTCGCTCTGCATTTCGATTACGGAAGGAATGGTTCCCCAGAGATTAGCTCTGCGTTCGGCTGCCCAACTATCGGACCATTCACCCATAGGCGAGGAGGGAGTGATAGGATAAATAGCGATTACTTCACTGAGACGATAGGCAACGCGTGCAACAGCTTCGTTACCGTCTATGGTTGCATAGGTTTTTTTGGTCATGTGTTCCCCTTAGTTTTTACGATATTTGTCGGGATTTTAAGTTTTTTTACGGCTCAATTTCGCACTAAATATCCTCTCGTTTCCCTGACAACCGAAGGATTTTCTTTGAGCGTCGCTTTTGACTCCCTATCTACTATTGGACGCTTACGGCAGACAGGCTTAAGTAGAGCAATTTTTCTGTCTCCACCTCGATCATTATCCAGATTCTGGGCTTTCTAGCAATTCGTTATTTTTTCTTAATACGCTGCTGAGTTTGCCAGCAACCGACACTGGGATTAATTAATATTGAGAATTGATAAGTAAGTAGTTGGACAAAAGTAAAGTTAACTGTGGGTGGGGTAAGGAGTCGGTCGTCGGTCGTCGGTCGTCAGGAAGAATTGCGGTAATTTACATTTCTTAAGATAGACAACAGAATTTATGTCCGACTACTTAAAAATTAATGATACTTTTTTTAAAAAAGTGCTAGGTCAGAAGATAAGCTGTTGACTATCTAAATTACTCATTAAGACTGTCTATGAGCAGGGAGAAGGAATTATGAATTATTAATTAGGGTTTGCGGCAAAAAGTTTTTCGGTGGTGGCAGGGTGTGGGGTGTGGGGTGTGGGGTGTCGGAAGAATAAATAGAAATAATCCCCTGTCTCGGAGTCTCCTGTCTCGGAGTCTCCTGTCTCGGAGTCTCCTAACCAACCACGACAATTTTTGATTTTTGCCAGCGGTCTAATAACCAGTTGATTTAGTCGGCCGATGAAGTTAAGATGTACTAGGTTAAACACAAATGAACTAAAGTACAAATTATCTTAACCCAAGGATAGGAAAATAGATCATGACTAACCTCGAAACCCTTACTCAAGCGCAACAGGAGTTGTACGACTGGCTAATTGAGTATATTCGCACTACTCAACACGCCCCTTCTATTCGGCAAATGATGCGAGCGATGAATTTACGCTCTCCCGCACCGATTCAAAGCCGTTTAGAACGTTTACGCGCCAAAGGCTATATTGATTGGACAGAAGGAAAAGCACGCACCCTGCGGATTCTCAAACAACCAGTGCAAGGTTTACCGGTTCTAGGCGTGATCGCTGCCGGTGGTTTAGTGGAACCCTTCACCGATGTGGAAGAAAAACTCGATCTCTCTAACCTGTTGCAACGCAGTCAAGACTGTTATGCTCTGCGGGTTTCCGGAGACAGCATGATCGAGGATCATATTGCCGATGGCGATCTGGTGATTATGCGTTCTCTCACGGGTAGTGAAGCGGTGTCCAATGGGGAAATCGTCGCCGCTAGAGTCGAAGGCCACGGCACTACTTTAAAACGTTTCTACCAAGAAGGAGAAATCATCACTCTCCAACCCTCCAATCAAAAATATCAACCAATTACAGTCAATACCGAACAAGTACAAGTACAAGGGGTTTTGGTTGGTGTTTGGCGCGGTTATTAGCCAAAACTGGGGCGCACTTAAGCGCCCCGATAATTTTTCCCCTCCTTGGCTCCGGGAAAAGAACCGGGTTGGCAGACTAGGATAATATAAGGGTTTTAGCCTATCCCGAACTCAGGTGTTTTAACTTTTATGCCCAAAAAACAGAAATATCCCCATCTCTTGGGATCAAAATGGACGGCAAAACAAAAAACATGGGGCTGGCGACATTTTCAAGTGGTCAATCGTCAAAATCGCGGTCAATGGGTTTTTGCGGAATTAGTCGCTTCCTGCGATCCGACTGTCCGCTTCTGGATTAATGCTAAACAGTTGCAAGACGCGAATCTCTGGCAATCAGGTTGGCAAACCCTAACGGAAATGAACCAACCTGACAGCGCCGACGAGATTATTGTTAATTAAGTAGGTAGGCGTTAAAAATTATCAGATGCCCCCCTTATTAAGGGGGATCCCCCCGCCTATCGGCACCCCCCTTATCAAGGGGGGCAGGGGGGATCGAACCTAAAATCAATTTTTAATTTAATTATAACCAGCTACTTAAATGCAGTACAGCCTATTACTGTTCCATAAAGGTCCGCACCGTACCATCAGAACCAAGCACCAGACGCAATTGGGGATTACCGGGGACATCGAGGGGAGAAACAAAAGGTTGATTGAGCAGGGGCATATTAGTGCGATCGAGATAGATTTTCGCCGCCTGTCCCAGGGGAATAATCTGTTTTAGGGAACCATCCTGATTTAAGACCAAACGGTACTCTAGAGTATGCTTGAGACTTTCCGGCGGTTGCCAACGGGATTGAAAATATTCTCTGGTTTCTGCCACTTGGGGAATTGTATCTAGTAAATTCGTCTCTGGGGCTTTAGCGGTGCTTGTGGGCGGCTTGGGGTCTAAATTGACATTTTCGGGGTTAATAGGGCTTATAGGCGGTAAATTGGGCAATTTTGGCGGTGCTGGAGTCGGATTCATCGTGGTGGGTGGGACATTTGCCAGTGCGTTTGTACCCTGATCGCCAGTGACGGGGGGGGCAGTAATCGGGATTTTCTGATTATTCGGTTCAATTACGATCGCCGTGCCGCCTGGACGCGAACCTGTGACCGGTGGCGGCGGTAAAGTGGGCGGCGGAATCACTAGGGGGACGCTAGAGGGGCGAACTGGGGCTGGAACGGTTGCCACGGGCGGCGGTGGCGGTAAAGGGGTTTTATTGCCCAAATTTGCCGGTAACTGCGGGTTTGGGGCGACCGTTCCCGTGGGGGGTAAAGGCAGCGTTGGCAAGGGTTGGGGAATCTTGGCGCTATTAGGATCGCTGGTTAAATCATTGTTGACTGCTTGTTGCTGTTGATAAAATGCGATCGCTATTCCCCCGATAGTTATTAGGGCTGAGGCGATTAATCCCGTCCAGATCAGGGCATTTTTTCGAGTTTTCTGGCGAATTAATGGGGGTATTAGGGGGCTTTCATGGTTATATTCCCCTAAAGCATTGGCTAGATCGAATAATTGCGATGTGGTTAATTCGATCTCCTGTTTATCCCTATCGGTTAGCAGGGAACCTAAAAATAATTGATGCTGGAGAAGTCCCTGACAACGGAGAGAAGGCAAGGAGGGGAGATGACTTTCGGGAGAACCACTAGCCACGAAAGAGAGGGTAGAAACAGGACTAGAGAGTAAATTCTGCACATAATTAGCGACAATTTCCCCTAGTAGTTGTAATTGTGTGCGATCGCCTTTGATCGTCACCTGTTTTTCCTCACTCAATCTAGGATCATCAAAGCGCAATTGAAAGTGGGCATCGTTTAAGACATTTTTACCTAGCCAAACCGCTAGGGGCGAACTATTTCCCCAAATTTCTAGGGTACAGGTGGGGGGTGTATATTTGCGAATTAGATTACTCATTTTTGGTTATCGGCGGGAATTATAAATTAAGTAGTCGTGCAAAATTAATTTCCTAGTGAAGATAGGCAAGAGGCAAGAGGCAAGAGGCAAGAGGCAAGAGGTGGTTAGATATGTGTAATTAATTTTGCTTAGGTACTTATAAATTATGAATTATGAATTATGAATTATGAATTATGAACTGGGAAGCTTTTTTTCAGTGTTGCCAAAGGCACGGCGTAGCCGTCCAGTAAACAGTAAACAGTAATCAGTGAACTGAAAACTTACATCTGATAACTGATAACTGATAACTGATAACTGATAGCCTTTTTACTTTTTACTTGCCAAAAGGGTGTGCCAAAGAAGGAGATGACTGCGGGGGCTGCTGTAGAACAATAAATCGATTAATAATTTCCAAGCTAGGGAAGCAAGGCTAGAATCACTGAGATTATTTTCCGATATTTCTGGGTATTTTAAGCGAAAATTATCGATATAATTGCCCAAAAGCGTGGTTTTGACTGGTTCTTGTCCTTGAGTTCCCACTTGTTCCAAGAGAATTACAGCGCGACGGATTAACTCTTGCTTTTTTTGGGCTAGATGACAGAGGAGGAGAACTAGAGAACGGATGTCCGCTAGGGAGAGGTTTGACTGGGGTTGCCAGTGGTGGGCAACTAGGCGATCGCTTGTATCTGCATCTAAGGCTAATTCCTGGGCTGCTTGGGTGATAGAATCGGAGTCTAAATTAGATAGAGAGACTAAAGCTACCAAAATCAGGTTTAAATAGCTATTAATACTCTTTAACTGCTCGTTACTGGGTGAGATAGCTAGGGGTAAATCCTCACCCGTGGAGGACTCGGCAGACTGAGGCATAGTCAAGGACATAGATAAAAGGAATTGCCAGCAGAAAAACTTGGGTTTAGGAGAAAAAATCACTGGTTCTAAAGTGTCATAATAATTTAGATTGTTCTTTTCTTGCACGTCCGCTCACCGATTGCCTCCCACCCAATGAGTTTAGAATCCGCTACCGATGAAGTCATTAAGCAAAATTTAGAACAATTTCTAATTGTTTTGTCCGTTTCCCTGAGTGTGGCCACGGTTTCGAGGATTTTTAGCTGGTTTCGCCAAATTCCTTACACCCTATTGTTAGTGATAGTCGGTTTAGGTTTAGCTTTCATCGATATCCGTCTGGTGAACCTATCCCCCGAACTGATTCTAGAAATTTTTCTGCCCCCTTTGCTATTTGAAGCCGCTTGGAATACACGCTGGCGAGATCTGAAGGATAATTGGATTCCCGTCAGTCTTTTCGCTATTGTCGGCGTAATTATCTCGATTTTCGGGGTTGGTTTTACCCTAGATGAATTGACCAATTTACCCCTATTTACGGCATTATTAGTGGGTGCGAGCCTTTCTTCTACGGATCCCGTCGCTGTTGTCGCTCTTTTTCGCGAATTAGGGGCCAGTAAAAACCTCACCGTGCTTTTGGAAGGGGAAAGCTTATTTAATGATGGGGTTGCTGTCGTCGCTTTCGCTCTTTTGGTGGAAATTCCCCTCGGTGCTAGTGGTCTATCCTTAGAGACAACCATTAGCCGGATTGCGGCTTTTATCGGTATCGGGGTGGCAGTGGGTTGTTTAGTGGGTTTTGGTATTTCCTATCTGACTCAACGTCTGGATTTACCCCTAGTGGAACAGTCTTTAACTCTTGTGTCCGCCTACGGTGCTTATTTACTAACCGAGGAGTTCGGGGGTTCGGGGGTAATCGGAGTGGTGACTACGGGGATTATTTTGGGTAATTTTGGCTCTAGAATTAGTATGAGTCCCCGTACCCGCCTATTAGTCACGCAATTCTGGGAGTTTCTCGCTTTTTTTGTCAATTCGATCGTTTTTCTTCTCATCGGCGATCAGATTCGTCTCTCCAGTTTAGCCGATAATCTCAATTTAATTTTTATCACGATCGCCGCCGTGGTAGCGGCCCGTTTTCTGGCTACCTTTGCTTTGGCAACTGTTAGTAATGCCTTGATGGAAACTAAAATTAATTGGCGAGAAAAAACGGTTTTATGGTGGGGAGGTTTGCGCGGTTCCGTTTCTATTGCCCTAGCTTTAAGTGTGCCGGTTATTTTTCCCAATCGTCAGGATATCATCGATATCGTCTTCGGAGTTGTTCTCTTTACCCTTTTGGTTCAGGGATTAACTATTCAAACTTTCCTATCGAGATTAGACTTGATCGGTGATCAACCAATTCGAGAAAACTATGCGGAACTTTTAGCCCGACGGGTAGCTTTAAAAAGGGTTTTAGACTATCTTTCTAAGTTAGATAAATCTCCCGATGTTGCCCCAGAATTTTTTAGTTATGAGCAGCATCTCGTCAAAGAAAAGTTAAAGACTGTAGAAGCGGAAATACAATCTCTCAACGATAGTTATCCCCAATTACAGCTATTGACAATGGAACAACTTCGGGAAACCCTCCTAGATATCGAAGCTGATACCTACGCTGAATTTATTCGATCCGGCCGTTTAACTAGCAATTTATCCCCCGTCCTCCAAGAAATTCTCGCTGAAAGTAAAATTAGTGAACAGTAGGACTATTTTGGGGTATATACAATCAATCTCAATTCTCCTAACGACCAACGACTGGGTTTTATGACAAAAACCCCTCCAATTAATGAAGGGGTTTTTGTGGGGTTTTATGGGGGATTTTAGGAGACTTTTGTAGTTTCTTTTTCAGTGGATTGGGAGGGTTTTAGTTTGCGCTTGATGGTTGAAGCTGCGCCTAGTGTGCCGATGGCTAGGAGACTGAGGGTTGAGGTTGGTTCGGGAACAGGTAAAGTATAACGAATATTAACTGTAGTAGGCTGAATTAAACTACCACTAATACGCAACTGACTAAGTAGCCTTATAAGGTCTCCTAATGTACCTGAACCAAAGCCAAATTTAGTTGATACGTTAAGTGTTCCCGTATATGGAATAAATCCTATACCTACAGCTTTATTAGCCGTATTCGTCCAAGAAAAATCACCTGATCCAGTTCCTTGTATTTGTTGCGGAAAAGCAGGTAATAAATCAATAGACGCATCACTCTTTGTATAAGTCTCGATAATCGCGCCCTGCAAAGTTCCACCTAATGTAGTATTTGCATAAATTCCATCTAGAATTCCAGTTATATTGAGTGTTACATTCTGGGGTAAAGGATCTAATTGTTGACAAAAGTTTATAGGTGGATTGAATATTTTATCAATATTAAATCCACCATTTAATACTCCGTTACCGCTAGTTGTATTTCCTATTGGACCATTATTCTCTTGAAAAACAGAAATATTATTTTTACCAGGTCCAGTAGTTTGACTAAGTGTCCATGTATAAGGAACTGTAACTACTTGTGTCTTATCACATGGTGCCGCCGAGGCAGGATTTACTCCCAATCCTATCGCTGTAGTTATTACAGCAGTCCCAAGAGTTACAGCTAAAGTTCTATTTTTCATTGTTCTAATCCTTGAGTGGTTAGTACGATCGCCCCCCTCGCAGCTAGGTCAAGCAACACTCCAACCCAACACCAAAAGGAGATGACAAAAGGATACACATTACCCCCCCCGCACTGTATCTTAAGCTACAATTTAATAAATCTTTACATTCTTCTCCCTAGCTTAGGGATTCATAGGGGAAAGAGTCTCAGGTATTTTCCCCTGTTTTACTGCTTCTCAGGCGACCTATCGCCTTCCGTGAGGGATTGTGGCGCGGTGTGTCAGATTCGGTCATAGGGTTCAAAATTTCGCTAACATTGTTAAGTAGCTGGTTATAATTAAATTAAAAATGGATTTTAGGTTCGATCCCCCCTGCCCCCCTTGATAAGGGGGGTGCCGATAGGCGGGGGGATCTGATGATTTTTAACGCCTACCTACTTAGGTGATTATTTATTATGAGTATGTCGAGAGAGGAACAATTAAAGCTCCTTGGTCAGATGAAAGATTCTGATATAGATTATTCAGATATAGCTGCTACTGATGCCGAATTTTGGCAAGAAGCTACTGTAGAAGCTGCCCGTTGGATGGTATCGAGGGAAACGCCCATCGCCAGTAGGGGCAATTCATGAATTGCCCCTACTCCGTACCTCCCAACTGGGTTTTAAGTTTTATGATGCCTTACATCTGGCTTTTGCTGAAGCGGGGGGCGCTGATATTTTCCTGACCACCGATGACAGGCTGCTGCGAAAAGCTCAACAATATAGAGATTTAATTAACGGGTTCTTCGGTTTGTCTTATGCAATGGACGGGGTTATAAGGAATGAAACCCTTATAGAGACAGGTGTTGCTGCGATTTTTGTCAACTGTTTTCGATCTAGAGCGAACTAATCAATTAAATCTCTTGCCAGATAAAGATTTAGTCGATTTATGCTTAACCCTTGTTGTAAAGGAACACAGCTTACTTCATTGAGAAAGTTTAATTCTTCTTGCTTTTTCCAATCAGTCAACATTGAAGAAGTTTCAGTATATCCTACTCTTTCTTGTCTTTCGTACCATGCTTGTGTTCTGAGATGGAGTGCCTTATTGTAAACCAATCTTACACAGCCCAAAGTGCGCCGCAATAGCGACTCTTGTTCGGGTGTGGGGTAAAATCGGTAAGAATAGGCTTTTTCCATGTCTCACATTTTAGCATATATCGTGTAAACGATGCTCATATTTAACAGCAAAGCCAACCTAGAACGACGGGGTTTCAGACCCAAATTTCCGATGACTAGAACTCAACCCCTATCCCCTAGCCAAACTGCCCGAAAAGATGAGATAATCTTCCCCAATGGCGAATTTTGGAGTGATGAACCAACCTGGGAAAGTAATTTACACCTAACTCAGATTATTTTGTTGATAAAATGCCTAGAATGGTTATGGCAAGATAGAGAAGATTACTTTGCAACCTGGAATTTAACCATCTACTACAGCCCAAATCAGAAAAAATCAGAATACTTTAGAGGACTTGACTTTTTTGTAGTATTAGGAACCACTAGAAACCAAAACCGGAAAAGTTGGGCAGTATGGCAAAAAGAGGGAAAATATCGGCTCTCTTAGGTTTGGTGGGCAAAATGTATTCTAAGATACATTCTTCCTAGCGAGCGAGTGGAAGGAACCACAAAGACACAAAGGACACAAAGATTGATCGATCCTATATAAGTTAAACTTATCACACAGAACCTAGA
>NZ_JBHFLL010000164.1:0-19085 GCF_041928595.1 Microcystis sp. BLCC-F209 | reverse complement strand
TTCTAGGTTCTGTGTGATAAGTTTAATTGACATAGGATCGATCGATCTTTGTGTCCTTTGTGTCTTTGTGGTTCGTTCCACCCCCTCGCTCTTGAGAAATGTATCTTAGAATACATTTTACCCACCAAAGCTGGGAGAGCCATATTCCTTTGAGAATGATCGTTTACCAGAAAGTTTTGTTCATATCGGTAGTCTCGCTGAATTAGCTCACCAACGACAAAAATATATTCTTAGCCATCTCGACAGTAATGGCAACGTGGAAGAACTCGCTCAAGAATGGGTGCAAACACTGCTCGCTAATCTAACAACTTAATAGTTTCTGGAAAATTCAGCCAAAAAAGAGGCCACTTTCCGCAAGATGGCCTCTAAATTTTTTTGTTAGGGGTTAGTCAGTTATCAGTTATCAGTTATCAGTTATCAGATGTTAGTTTTCAGTTCACTGTTTACTGTTTACTGGACGGCTACGCCGTGCCTTTGGCAACACTGAAAAAAGCTTACCTATTCCCCAGAAGCATGAGGACCGATTTTGAGAACTAAAACCCCTAAAGGTGGTAAACAGAGATCGATCGAGTGGGGGCGGCTATGATAGGACCATTCCTCCGACCATTTACCCCCGAGGTTGCCCATATTACTACCGCCATATTTACCCGCATCGCTGTTAAAGATTTCCTGATAAAAACCGGGATGGGGTACACCAACGCGATAATGGCTGTGGGGTTGGGGAGTAAAATTACAGACCACCACCAGAAACTCCTGCCAATTTTTGCTCCAGCGCAGGAAAGAAACGACGCTATGACTATTATCACTACAGTCGATCCACTCAAAGCCATCTTGACCAAAATCCTGGGTATATAGAGCAGGTTCACTCTTATAGGTGGCGTTCAAATCCGAGAAAAATCGTTTTAGCTGTTGATGGGGTTGATACTGCAAAAGACCCCACTCCAAATCACCCCAAACATTCCACTCACTCCACTGGCCAAATTCCATGCTCATAAACATGGTTTTCTTGCCGGGGTGGGTAAACATATAACTAAATAGGGCCCGGACATTGGCAAATTTTTGCCACTCATCCCCCGGCATTTTGCCAATCATATTACTTTTGCCGTGAACCACTTCATCGTGGGACAAAGCCAGCATATAATTCTCGCTGTGGTTATACCACATACTAAAAGTGACATTATTTTGATGGAATTGACGGAACCAGGGATCCATGCCGAAATAATCGAGCATATCGTGCATCCAGCCCATATTCCACTTCAAATTAAAGCCTAAACCGCCCATATAGGTGGGCCAGGACACCATCGGCCAAGCGGTGGATTCTTCGGCAATAGAGAGAATTCCGGGGAAATAGCTAAAAATTACATGATTGACTTGACGCAGGAATTCGGCGGCCTCTAAATTTTCCCGGCCACCGTACTCGTTAGCCACCCATTCCCCATCTTTACGACAATAATCGAGATAGAGCATAGAAGCCACCGCATCCACGCGAATACCGTCAATATGGTACTTATCGAACCAAAATAGGGCATTAGCCACCAGGAAATTTCTGACTTCATTGCGACCGTAGTTAAAAATTAAGGTTCCCCATTCCTTGTGTTCCCCCTTGCGCGGGTCACTGTGTTCATAAAGATGAGTCCCGTCAAAGAAAGCTAACCCGTGACCATCTTTGGGGAAGTGACCCGGAACCCAATCCACTAGCACACCAAGGCCATTTTGGTGACATTGATCGATAAAATACATGAAATCTTCAGGATTGCCGTAGCGACTGGTGGGGGCAAAATAACCCGTCACTTGATAACCCCAAGAACCATCAAAAGGATGCTCGGCGATCGGCAATAATTCGATATGGGTGTAACCCAATTCTTTAACGTAGGGAATCAGTTTTTCGGCTAACTCGTAGTAACTCAAAAAGCGCGCCCCAGTGTTCCATTCCGACACGGGAACCGCTTCTCCTTCCCCGGAAAGTAAACGGGGGGGTTCGGCACTGGAAGTGTGCAGCCAAGAACCGAGGTGTAATTCGTAAACGGAAACCGGTTGAGTTAAAGGATCGCTATGGCGGCGTTTTTCCATCCAATCGCTATCATCCCAAGTATAGCTATCTAAATTGGCCACGATCGAGGCGGTTTTCGGGCGTACTTCTTGGGCAAAACCGTAGGGATCAGATTTTTCGTAAATATGACCTTCCCAATTTTTGATCTCGTATTTATATTTAGTGCCAACACCGATTTCCGGGATAAACAATTCCCAGACCATATTATTACGTTTCCGCATTTGGTGATCCCGACCATCCCAGCTATTGAAATCACCAATAATCGAGACGTTGCGGGCATTAGGAGCCCAAACGGCGAAATAAACCCCTTTAATACCCTCGATTTCAGCTAAATGCGCCCCTAATTTTTCATAAATGCGGTGATGGTTGCCCTCCCCAAACAGGTGTAAATCAAAATCGCTGAGTTTGGCAGAACGGAAGGCATAGGAATCATAGATGACCCGTTCCTGTTCTCCCTCGTGAATGCGTAATTGATAATTGTTCAGTTCACCGATATCGATGACGCACTCGAAAAAATGGGGATGATAAGCGGTCGTCATGGGATATTCTTGTCTTTGGGACGGTAAAATAACCCAAGCGGCCGTGGTTTTCGGTAAATAGGCTCTGACAACCCATTTATTTACTTTTCCTTCTTCTTCTAGGGGATGGGCCCCCAAAACCTCAAAGGGATCGTGATGGAGGTTGTTGACGATTTGATGGACTTGTTCGGGGGATACCACTATAGACATTCAGTTAACACTCTTGACATCTACAATACTTATAGCAAGGAAATAGTCATTTTTTCCTTGCCTTCTGGGAATTCTCAAACTAATGATATATTCTGCCTACTTAGGGTCTGCTGAAAAAGTTTTTCGTGGGGGTAGGGTGTAGGGTGTGGGGTGTGGGGTGTGGGGAAGTGGGAAGAATAAATACAATAATCTCCTGACGACCGACTCCTGACGACCGGCTCCTGACCCTAACAACAATTTTTGATTTTTACAAGAGGTCTATGGTAAAACTGCCAATTTAATCTCGATCTGGTCATTCTCGATGTTAATCTAGCGGATAGCCTCGAATTTGACCTACACTACATCTCTACACGGTTCTTAACTGGAACGAGTTTGATCCCTAGTAGATTGACTTTCTTCTAATTCAGCTTTGATTTTTACCGAGTCTTCAATCTGCTGGGCTTCTCGCTTAAATTCACTTTCAAATTCCTTTGATGCTTCTTGAAATCCTCGAATCGTTTTGCCTAAACTGCGACCGATTTCTGGTAATTTTTTTGGTCCGAAAACTAGCAGGGCAATCAAGAGAATTAACCCCATTTCTGGCAATCCAATCCCAAAAATATTCATGTTTTTGCTCCTAATAAAAAGCTCGCGGTGGGCAATAACCCACCTGCCAAAGTCCACGGGACAATTGTGCCGCCAAAAATGCCGACAAGATTGTTGGAATCTGCTTACTGACCCCAATCTACATTAAATCCTTCTAAAATTAGGGAGGAGTTGTAGATCTGTAAAATAATCAGCAAAAAGACTAAAAACAGAGCCATAAACACTCCCATCAGCAAGGTAGTTCCCCAACCGGGAGAAACTTTACCATATTCTGAGTTGAGGGGACGAAGGATTTCACCTAAGCGTGTACGCTGTGCCATAAGTTACCAAGAAAGATCTGTAAATGATAATTTTGTATTGATCCGTAATTTGACGAACTGCCAACCGATCAACCCAGTGAGATAAAATCTACTGCTGTTGCCAGTGGAGCTTTTTTGGTCTAATTCCGAACGGAATCGTTTTTCGCCTGCCCTGCCACGCCCACAAGAATCTGCAAGCGCCTACAGTACGGGAATTATTCTAACATTGTTTGGTGATCTTCTCAGGATTTAGCAGACGGTCGATGGGAGGATTTTTCAGTTATCAGTAATCAGTAATCAGTTATCAGTCAGGGGTTGGGGTTGAGGTGATGGGGGAGAAAAAAGCTGATCAGTGATCACTCAATCAAGTCTCCTTCGGTGCTATGATCGAGGATGTAAAGTTTTATCAAGACTACCTTAAACAAGCTCTCAAGAGAGGATATCAAGAACAACAGATGGCTTACACACTTCCCGCTTTACCCTACGATTACACTGCCTTAGAGCCTTGCATCACCAAAAGTACCCTAGAATTCCACCACGACAAGCACCACGCCGCTTATGTCAATAACTATAACGGTTTGGTCAAAGATACGGAACTCGATGCTCTCTCTTTAGAAGAAGTTATCGTTAAGGTGGCCGGTGATGCCTCTAAAGCTGGGGTTTTCAACAATGCCGCCCAATCATGGAACCATAGTTTTTATTGGAACTGCATGAAACCGGGTGGTGGCGGTGCGCCTACTGGTGCTTTAGCCGCTAAAATTAACGCAGATTTCGGCAGTTTCGAGAAATTTGTCGAAGCTTTCAAAACTGCGGGTGCTACTCAATTCGGTAGCGGTTGGGCTTGGTTAGTTCTCGATAAGGGTACTCTCAAAGTTACCAAAACCGGCAACGCTGACAATCCTTTAACCGCCGGACAGGTTCCCCTCTTAACTATGGATGTGTGGGAACACGCTTATTATCTCGACTACCAAAATCGTCGTCCCGATTACATCAGCGACTTTTTAACTAAGTTGGTTAATTGGGATTTCGTGGCTGCTAATTTAGCGGCGGCCTAAAAATTTGGCTCAGTTAATTCAGTTATCAGTTATCAGTTATCAGTTATCAGTTAGGCTGCCCGCGCATTTAAATTGCTTGTTGAGATGAGGCACTCTTGCACTCTTGCAACAGTAAAGGGAGCGAAGCAGATGCAGCTAATCTCAGGATAGTCGGTGAAAATGCGTCTTAGCTTATCAGTTATCAGGGGTTGGGGAGCAGGGAGAAACCATCCATAGGTTGGGGGTTAATACTACTCTTAAAATTGGCAAATCTCTCTAATATTAATTATCCTTAAATATAGATAACCAGAAAAAACTTTTTTAACATCGATCGCGCTTGTTGCACAATGGAACAACCTGTCAGTTGGATTATTCCCCGTCATCCCCGTCCCGATTATCCCCTGTTTGTATTTTTACCCGGAATGGATGGCAGCGGCCAACTCTACCATCGTCAGATTAAAAACCTAGCCCCTTACTTCGATCTGCGTTGTTTGGCCATTTCCCCGCAATATCTCGGTGATTGGGAGGAATTAAGCACCCTCGTGATCGCTTTATTGGCCCAGGAATTAAAGCAACAATCGAGAAAAGTCTATCTCTGCGGTGAGTCTTTTGGCGGCTGTTTAGCCTTGAAAATAGCGATAAAATCACCAAAATTAATTAAAAAACTGATTTTAATTAACCCCGCTTCTTCTTTTAATCAAAGACCTCTTTTAAGCTTGGGAATCGGTATCACCCAGATGATGCCCGATTTCATCCACAGCAGCTCGGCCCTAACTATTTTACCCTTTCTGGCCGCTCTGGGTCGAATGTCTAGGGAAGATCGCCGCTCTCTCCTCAAAGCCATGCAATACGTCCCACCGAAGACGATTAGCTGGCGTTTATCCCAGTTACAACGGTTTCAGGTTAGTGCCAGCGAGTTAAAAGCTCTGCAATTGGAGGTGTTAGTGATAGCCAGTCAAGGCGATCGACTGTTACCATCGGTAGCGGAGGCTAAACGCCTAATTCAGCAGTTACCCGCCGCAAAATTGACGATTCTACCCAATAGTGGTCACGCTTGCCTGCTGGAAACCGATATTCACCTCAAAGACATTCTCCATCACCATGCTTGTCTCCCCCGAAGCCTACCCGCAAAAAGTCACTGAGGATGGTTCTTATACCTTTTTTTCGACCGAATTCGGCGAATGTTATCATTCTACCTCCGGGGCAAGGGAAGAAGCCGAGAAAAAATTTATCCTCTCTAGTCGTCTGGCAGCAAAAGCAGACCAGAGCAATAATCTAAAAATTCTTGACATTTGTTACGGCTTAGGGTATAATGCCGCCGCTGCCTTGGCAGCCATTTGGCAAGTTAGGGGGGATTGTCGGGTAGAATTATTAGCTTTAGAAAGCGATCGAGTGGTTCCCCTAGCGGCTATTAGAGAAAATCTCTTAAATAGTTGGAGTCAACCAATTCCCCAATATTTAAATGATTTTGCCCATAATCACCGGCTAGACCTGCCTAATCTCACGGCTAAACTGTTAATCGGGGATGCGCGACAGACGATAACCAGGGTGATTGACGCGGGTTTTCAAGCAGAGGCAATTTTTCTCGACCCCTTTTCCCCGGGTAAATGTCCGCAACTGTGGACGGTGGAGTTTTTGGCTTTAGTGGCCAAATGCCTGAGTCCGACGGGTTATTTAGTCACCTATTCCTGTGCTGCCTCGGTGCGAAGGGCTTTACAATTAGCAGGATTGCAGATTGGGGCCACCGATAGCGTCGGTCGGCGATCGCCGGGGACAATAGCCAGTTTTTTGTCCTTACCCCCATCTCTATCGGCACAGGAACGGGAACATCTGCAAACTAAAGCCGCTATTCCCTATCGAGACGCGACTTTAACCGACCCAGCCGAAGTTATCATACAACGTCGTCGCAGCGAACAGGCTCTCTGTGACTTAGAACCGACTAGCCACTGGAAAAAACGTTGGCAAAGATCGGTTAGTTCGATCGCAATCTCGGAATGAGAATATGTAGTTAAATGCCTGAGAATTGGGGCTTTTGTTGAAGAAAAATTAAGCATTCTGCTGATCGGCTTGTTTTTTTTGGGCCAGTTAGATAGCATGGGTTTGAGCAGGACGTTATCTGCATAAAAAAGGTTCCCCGGCCAGATAGATTTTTTTGTTAAACCAATTCAGCCTTAAGGCGATCAAGAGCGACTCTTCTTAACGATCAGTTTGCCGATCTAGTATTAACCGGAGGACAGGAAAATGAGTAATAAGAACGACCCAAAATATCAAAAAATTAAAGGTAAACTGGAAAGAATTATCCCCTTGCCAGAACCGCAGCAAAGTCTGGCTCTACATCGTATAGCCAGAGAGGAGCAAGAAAGTTTTGACAAGATCGAAAAATATTTTAATCGGCTTATATGGGAAAAGATTCATGAAAAATTAGACCGAATTAACAATGAAAGAGATAATATTGAAAAGTTAAGGCTTTTAAAAGAACTGTCAGAGTCTAATTTTTTGGGTTTTTCTTTAGATGAATATAAGAACTTACTAAAACAAACCAAGATTTTATCGGAAGAAGAAATTAGAAAGAGAATAAAAGAAATTAAGCAAAAAGCGAAAAACCCTATTCAAGAAGCCATCTACTTACAAAAGCTATCAGAAGATAGTGGCTTATCCCCGGAAGAATGCAAAAATTTATTAAATGAATACCGATTTGATTGGACTGATTTTGAGCTGATCCTCAAAATAGCTTCAATTGTTACCGCTTTAGGCATTTTTGCTGGTGTAATCACCTATTGGTGGGAAACGGATAAACGACGAGCGCAAGAGAATAATGATGCTTGGACTGTTCTCCGTTCAGCAAAAGAAGATCCTGCTAGTAACGGAAGAATTGATGCCTTGGAGTCTCTCAGTAGTGGTTGTAAAATGCCAGAAAATATATTCACTTGGCTATTAACAAAAGTTGGCCTGCAAGAGGATTGTGTCAAATTGGTGGGGGTAAATCTCAAATCAGCTAATTTACCTGGAGTCGATATGCCAAATAATGATCTATCCAAGGCACAATTACAGAATGCCAATCTTGACGGAGCAAACCTAAAGAATGCCTATCTAGACGGGGCCGATTTAACTGGAGCGAGTCTCAGAAAAGCTGACTTAACAGGAGCCGATTTAAGAGGGACAAATTTACAGGATGTTAACCTGTCCAATGCCATTTTAAATGGAGCAAATATCACCAATGCTAATCTAGAGGGAGCTAATTTATCTAATGCAGATTTGAGAAATACTAATCTCCTGAATACTTCTTTAAAAGATGCACGTGTTGAAGGGACAATATATAACTTTAATACTCAAACTTTTGATTGGTTTAAATCACAAGAAGACACCCATTTAATCTGTGATCGTGAAAAAGATATTAAAGATGAATGTAATTCTCTGCAATTAAACCAAGCAGATTTAGAGGAAGTAGATCTGAGCAACACCTATTTACAAAAAGCGAATCTAGGTCACGCTAATCTCATAAATACCAGGTTAATTAATGCTGATTTGAGGGACGCTGATTTAACTCATGCAGATATCCGAGGGGCTGATTTTACCGGTGCTGTCTTGACAGGTGTTAAGATTGATCATGCGATCTATGATGATCGTACTAAACTCGATCAAAGTATCTTTTCAAATTCGACAAAGTTTTACAAAATTAGCCTTTTTAATCGCCTAAAAAGAGACTTGCAGCCAGCACAGAAGGACTTAAAAGATGCCGATCTAACACGCGCAGATCTCCGAAAAGCTGATTTAAGAGGAGTGGATTTAACAGGTGCAAATCTGGAGGATGCTGATTTAAGAGGAGCGAATTTAGAGGGGGCCATATTAGATAAGGCTAAATTAAAGGGTGTTCTTTATGATAAAGAAACGAAACTAGATAATGGTGATCGTCAAAAATTAATAGCTGCTAAAGCTTATTATATTGAAAATAAAAATCCCAACAATCCAGGTGATTTAGTGGCAATAGATTTATCTAATCGAGATTTGGAAAAAACTGCTTTACGAGAAGTCAACCTTAGGGGTGCTAAATTGGAGAAAGTCAACCTGATTAGTGCTGATTTAGGGGGAGCTAATTTAAGTTCTGCTACACTGGTAAAAGCCGATTTATCCCGTAGTAATCTTAGTCAGTCTTTCCTGAACTTTGCCATCCTTGAAGGTGCTAACTTAAGTGGTGCTGATTTAAAAAAAGCTTACCTGATCGGAGCTAATCTTAGAAATGCTCGTTTAAAAAGCTATCTAGATGCTAAAACAAATCTAGAGGATGCAGTTTTAATTAAGGCAATTTTAGAATCAGCAGATTTAAAAAATGTATTGTTAATTAATGCTAACTTAATCAGGGCAAATCTCAGAGAAGCTAACCTAAAACAAGCGGATTTAAGACAGGCTAACCTAGAACAGGCCGACTTGAGAGCTGCCGATCTTACGGAAGCGGATTTAAGCGGTGCTAACTTAGCAAATGCTGACTTAAGAGGAGCAAATTTAATCAAGGTTAAAGTTGATAGCAGAACTAATTTTAAGGGAGCATTAATTAATGAAGAAACCAAGTTAGATTTTGATAGACCCAACAGTAACTTTAATCAAGTTGCCAAAATGTATGAAGAATTTTCAAAAGTAGTTTATTTTATTACTCGACAGCGGCAATCTTATCTAATTGTTAAAAATCTATCGAACCAAAAAATAGAAACCATAAGTTGGTTGCCGACATCGAACAGTTATCAAGGATTAATTGATTTACCAAAGAATCTTAAGGATTGTTCAGCTAATAATTTAACCAGAAAAATCGACTTAATCGGCATCGACTTGTCCGATCGAGATTTAACTAAAGTCAACTTATCCTGTGTAGATTTAACCAAGATTAGTCAGAAAGGATTGAAAAATACTATCCTAGAAAAAGCTAATTTAATTGGAGTTAATTTAAGAGGTGTTAGTTTGGAGGGAGCGAAATTAGATAAAGCCATTTACGATCAGAGAACAATTAACACGGTGGATCTAAAATATCAAAGCTTATTTAAGCGAGCTTATAAAATTGAACCTAAGTCAGATTTGTCTGAAGCTGACTTATCCGATCAGGTTTTAGATGGCTTAGATTTACAAGGTGCTGTTTTAGAAAAGGCAGAATTGCCAAGAGCGCATTTAATAGGCACACAATTACAAGATGCAATTTTAAAAGATGCCAATTTAACCAGTGCAATTTTAAAAGATGCCGATTTAACCGGTGCAGATTTAACCGGTGCAAAGCTACAAGAAGTGATCGGATTAACAGTTGAACAACTGGAAACTGTTAAAAGTCTCAAAGACGCTCAATTTAGTCCTGAATTGTGTCAAGCTGTTGGAGAGGAACTCAAAGAAACTAAGGGTAAAATTGCCGATTGTCCCCAATAACCTAGTTAGGGTTTGCTCAATAAATCTAAAAACCTTGTTGGGTAAGACTTTTAGACTTTTTTCCCATCAAAAAGTGCCAGACATTGGGGTGATCGGGGGGGGAAATTTAGGCACTTTTGCCCTGAAAATTAGGTAATTGACCCCCTGAAAATGGGTAAAACCCTCACCCTACACCCTACCTGCCCCCCCGATGTCGGGGGGGTTGGGGGGGCCACACCCTGTCCCCAGGAAAAACTTTTTCAGCAAACCCTAACTAAAGACTTCAACGGGATTAATTTGACAGCACAAGCTTTTAATTCTGGTTGTAGGGAAATCGGACAAGCAGCCGGATGGGTGAGACTATTAGCCTCAGCATTTTCTGCCCATAAAGCCCCCCAGTGCATCGGCACAAAGACACAATTAGGAGCAATTGCTTTGGTAATTAAAGCGGGAAAACGGGCAGAACCGCGACGGGAACGCACCTCCACCCATTCCCCAGCTTCTATGCCCAATTTTGCCGCATCTTGGGGATGAATTTCCAGAAAAGGTGCGGGGTGCATTTTGACAATTTTCTCGATGCGGCCGGTGCGGGTTTGGGTGTGCCAGTGACCGTACAAACGCCCCACGGTCAAAACTAGGGGATAATCATCGTCCGGGGGTTCCGCTAAACCTTTACTGTGGTAAGCGGCGAAAACAGCACGACCATCGGCAGTGTTAAATTTACCATCGGTATAAAGGCGTTTTGCGGCTGTTTTTTCGCTTTTATCGTCATCTTTAACTAAATTCCCTAGTAATTCCCCAGAATTAGCGGTTTTAGGGGCGGAAATTTCATCGATGGAATCGGGCCACGGTCGGGGAGTCTCGGCCAGGCGCTCATAATTAATCGCCGTCATATCACAAGGACGTTTATATGTCAACCGGATAAACTCGGAATGTACCTCGGCCGAATCCTTAAAATTAAATTGTGCCTGAAAACCCAAACGGCGACCAACTTCGGCAAAAATTTGCCAATCGGCCTGAGCTTGACCGACGGGAGGGCGAAAAGCCTTATTTAACGTCACCATACGCTCAGAATTGGTCATTGTTCCCGTTTTTTCGCCCCATTGGGCTGCTGGCAGTAATAAATGGGCATAGGCGCTGGTTTCCGTCGGATAGTAGGCATCCTGATGGACAGTAAAAGGTGATTTTAACAGGGCTGCCTGGGTGCGTTTTAGATCAGGCATACTAACAGCCGGATTAGTGGCAGCAATCCAAAGTAATTTCACCTCTCCCGTCTCCAAACCGGTAATCATACTCCAAGCATCGCGACCGGGGACCGGAGAAATCCGACCGGCGGGTAAACCCCAAGCTTGTTCCACTTCGGCCCGGTGTTGGGGATTTTTGACGGAACGATAACCGGGGAGAAGATGGCAGAGGCCGCCGGCTTCCCTTCCTCCCATGGCGTTGGGTTGTCCGGTTAGGGAAAAAGGACCGGCCCCCGGTTTACCGATATTAGCCGTCATTAGGTGTAAATTGATTAAAGTGCGGGCTTTGGCCGTGCCTTCCCTAGATTGATTGATACCCATCGACCAGAGGGAAAGCACTCTTTTCGATTCGGCCCAGTAGCGGGCAGCCTGTTCTAAATCCTCGATGGGGATACCGCATTTAGGGGCGACTATTTCCGGGGGATAATGGCGGATAATTTCGGTGTATTTGTGGAAATCCCTGGTGCATTGATCGATAAAATGGCGATCAATCGCCCCCCAATTCAGTAACAGGTAAGCAATACCGTTAAATAGGTCAATATCGGTCCCCGGGTTAATGGCGAGGTGGAGAGTAGCGGCCTCGGCGGTTTTGGTGCTGCGGGGATCGACGACGATTAATTTCGCTTCTTTGTTACCTTTGAGATACTTGTGCAGACGGTTAAAGATGATGGGGTGACATTCGGCCGTATTTGTCCCCACCAGAAAGGCACAATCGGTTAATTCTAGGTCATCGTAACAGCAGGGGGGACCGTCAGACCCGAAACTATTAAGGTAAGCGGCCACGGCCGAAGACATACAGAGACGGGAATTAGCATCAAAGTTATTGACTCCCAGACAGCCCTTGACCAGTTTTTGGGCGATGTAGTAATCTTCGGTGTGAAATTGTCCCGAACCGTATAAACAGATACTTTCCTTTTCCCCCTGAGCGATTAGAGTTTGGATGCGGTTAACGATGCGATCGAGGGCCTCTTCCCAAGTACAAGGACGAAATTGCTCTTGGAGAGAATCGCGGATCATCGGGGTTTTGAGGCGATTTTTATCGATTGATTCCGCTACTGTGGCCCCTTTAACACAGACCATACCTTGACTGGAGGGGTGGGACTTGTCCCCGAAGACTTTCCATGCTTGTCCGGCCGACGCGGGGGGGGTGACTGTCAAACCACAACCTACTCCACAGTAAGGACATTGGGTTTTTGTAGATTCAGTCATAAGCGGTTGGTCTGATTAGTGGCGCTGTCTTTAGGCATACTAAGATAGTCGGCAGATTTTCTCGGCCAAATTGTAGTTATTAATACAATTTATTAGAAGCCTTAGCTAAATTGCCATTCTTGTGATGCAAATCGCGCATTAAAACTGGCTAGATCAAAAGCATACACTTGTTCTCGTGTTGAAAAAGAATCGGGATAGGATAATAGTAGTCTCTAGGGTGCGGAAAAAGTTTTCAGCCAGTCATGACCTACGAACCTCTACATCATAAGTATCGTCCCCAAACCTTTGCCGATTTGGTGGGACAATCAGCGATCGCCACGACCTTGAGTAATGCCTTAATCAGTGAGCGAATCGCTCCTGCATACCTATTTACTGGACCCAGAGGCACGGGGAAAACCTCCTCGGCGCGAATTTTAGCCAAATCCCTCAACTGTCTGTCTAGTGACCATCCGACACCGATTCCCTGCGGTAAGTGTTCCGTCTGTCAAGCGATCGCCAATGGTTCGGCCCTAGACGTGATCGAAATTGATGCCGCGAGTAATACCGGTGTGGATAACATTCGGGAAATTATCGAGCGATCGCAATTTGCCCCCGTCCAATGTCGTTATAAAGTCTATGTCATCGATGAATGCCTGACTGGGGATAGCCTTGTTTTCACCGAAACGGGATTAATCCCCATTAATCATCCTGAGATTCTCGGAAAACGAGTTCTCAGTTACAACGAGAGCAGCGGAGAGTGGGAATATAAAAAAGTCCTGCGATGGCTAAACCGAGGCGTAAAAGCAACTTTAACCATTCAAACCAGAAATCGGACGATTAATTGCACTGGTAATCATTTGATTAGAACAGAAAAAGCATGGATACAAGCAAAAAATCTCAAAATCGGCGCTCAGATCCTATCACCTGTGAATGTGGCTGCGGTGCAATACACGCCTAGTATCATAAAATCCCCTCAATGGCTTACAAATTTCGAGGAAGTGATAGGGATTCAAGAAGGTGACACAGAAAGCGTCTATGACCTAGAAGTGGAGGACAATCATAATTTTGTTGCCAATGGGTTATTAGTTCATAACTGCCATATGCTCAGTACGGCGGCCTTTAATGCTTTGCTGAAAACTCTGGAAGAACCGCCAGATCGAGTGATTTTTGTGCTTGCTACCACGGATCCTCAGCGTGTCTTGCCTACCATCATCTCCCGTTGTCAACGCTTTGATTATCGCCGTATTCCCCTCGATGCGATGGTGGCACACCTGCAAAAAATCGCCCAAATAGAAGCGATCGATATTAACCTAGAAGCATTAACCCTAGTGGCTCAGATCGCTAACGGTGGTTTACGCGATGCGGAAAGTCTCCTCGATCAATTAAGTTTACTCGCAGGAACGATTACGGCCGAGCGAGTCTGGGATTTAGTCGGTGCAGTCCCCGAAAGAGACCTCTTAACCCTACTTAAAGTCATTCATAGCAATATTCCCGATCAAGTTATCGAACAATGTCGCCATCTGATGAATCGCGGGAAAGAACCTTTAATCGTCTTGCAAAATCTAGCGGGATTCTATTTAAACCTACTTTTAGCCAAAACTGCCCCTAATCGTCCAGAAATGGTGGCTGTGACCGCTCCCACTTGGCAGGAACTGTGTACGGAAGCGCGTACTTGGTCTTTAGAGGAAATTCTCCGCGGTCAACAACTGCTTAAAGACAGCGAAACGCAACTAAAAAACACCACTCAACCCCGTCTCTGGTTAGAAGTCACTCTCTTGGGACTGTTACCGCAAGCACAGGTGATTCCTCTAGTTGCCACGGCAGCGCCTTCCCGTCCCCAAACCAGCGTCGAGAGGCCCCCAGAAGTGATCACAGCGCCGGCGCCGGTTAATGAACCGATAAAACCGCCAGTTATCCCCCCGACAACTAGGGTCGAAGTGCCGAAAACTGAGGTTAAAACTGTTGCCAGTGATGACAATCATGAACAAATTTGGCAGCAGGTTTTAGAAGTAATGGAACCCCCCACTACTCGCACTCTCCTACGTCAGCACGGCAGTCTTTTTAATATGGAAGAATCGAGCGCTTATTTAAGTATATCTTCGGAACAATTATTAAAAATGGCCCGGCTGCGCTTGACTAATATTGAGTCAGCTTTCGAGGCAGTTTTTCAGCGCCGGATTAAAGTTCATTTACAGGTAGGTTCCGCCACTGCTGCCACGGCTGCGGAGGTTTCCCAATCCCCAGCAGCCAAGATGCAACCACCACTGGAAACCGCACCAAACCCACCAATAACTCCCGAAAATAAAGTTATGACCGTGGTGGATATTCCCCCGGTCAAAGAAGCAAAGATCACTGCATCGGGAACCCCAAAAACTCCTAGCACAGAACTGCCTCAAAAAATATTAAATTTTGATTCATCTTTGGAGACATTAGATCAAGATGTCGATGTTAGCGAAATTTTGGCGGCCGCTCAAAAGTTAGCGAAATCTTTTGATGGTGAAGTGGTCAATATGGGTTATTCACTGCCGGAAAATTCGGCCGCAGAAACTAAAGTTAATAAGTCTGTGGAAAATATGACTATCGTGCGCGGGAGACCTGATGTTAACGAAATTTTAGACAGTTTGGAGGAGGACGAAGACCTTCCTTTTTAAAGCTATCCCAACGGCTTGTGCTAAACTAATAGGATATGCCACGTCTCAGGATTGGCTATTCTTGCTCAAATTCTAGCTACTAGACCTATGACACCCGAAACTAAGGCCAGAATCGATCAATTAGTCCAGAATAACAAAGTTCTTGTGTTCATGAAGGGCAATAAATTAATGCCTCAGTGTGGTTTCTCGAATAACGTCATACAAATTCTCAATATTCTGGGGGTTTCCTACGAAACTGTCGATATTCTGCAAGATCAGGAGTTAAGACAAGGAGTTAAGGAGTATTCCAATTGGCCAACTATTCCCCAAGTCTATATCAACGGTGAGTTTATTGGTGGTTCCGACATTATGATCGAACTCTATCAAAATGGGGAACTACAACAAATAGTCGAGGTAGCCTTAGCTTCCTAAAAATTTTCTAGGTTAGGTTAGCTATCCTAACCTAGTTTAAACCTACCAAACAGTAATCAGTGATCAGTAATCAGTAATCAGTGAAAAGACGGCAATTTTCTACTTAGGGTTTGCGGCAAAAAGTACGGGCGAAGCATTCGGGCAATAACCTATCGGTGAAACCGTAGATTTTCTATCCGAATGCTTCGCCCCTACAGGATGCGGAGTGATAACTGATAACTGATAACTGATAACAAATCCGTTTTTAATAGTGTGATTAACTCTCAAGTTATGAATTGTTTCTCCCTTCTCCCCACACCCTACACCCTACACCCCACTCTCCTATACCTTTTAAACAGGATTTAGTATCACTCCCCTTTAAAACTGTCCCTTGAATTCCTCTCTATCTTGTGCTATCAGGAAACTTTGTTGGGGAATACCGATGTGAATTCCCTTCTCCTCAAAAGCAATTTTTAGACGACGACGATACTCTCTTTCTATGTCCCATTGTCGTAATCTTTTGACGACAATTCTGAGCATAATTTCCATCCCCGTGTGAGAAACCCGACTAACACCAGCAACCTGCACAGGATTGATGATGTCTTCTTGCCATTGTGGATCTACAGCCATATTTTCAGCGATGGCTGCCATTAAAGCGATCGCCAGATCTGGCTCGGTCTGATAGGCGACTTCGATGGTAAAATCGACCCGCGCCCAATCTTTACTGAGGTTGTGTGAGCTAATAATTTGGTTATGGGCAATAGTGATTAAACGTCCATCAGCAGCCCGCAATTGAGTCGCTCGCAAACTCATATTTTCCACCAAACCAGTAAACTCCTGAAACTGGACCATATCACCGACAGTGTATTGGTCTTCAAAGACAATCAGAAAACCGTTAATCCAATCTTTCAAAAGATCCTGAAAGGCAAAGGTGAGCAATGCTCCCACTAAACCGGCTCCCGTGAGTAAAAAAGCGAAAGAAAGACCCATCCAAGCTAAAAAACCAAAAATTCCCAGAAAAATAGCGATAAATGTGATAATTTCTCGCCAAACCTCCAATAAAGTGGGAGCGCGCAGAATCCTCCTTTCCAAATTTTCCGAAAAAACCGCTCCTTCCTCTACCCACTCGCGTAGCCGAAAATTAACGTAGAGATTAACCATATTGCTCACTGATGTCAGCAGCAACCAGATAATAAAAATCCGCAAAGGAATACGAATTATTCCGCGTCCTTCTAGCCTAGTTTCAGGAAATACATACAAAATCGCCGCTATTCCGCCAAACCAAAGCAGTATCAGTCCAATAAGAGCCAGTCTTTTCCAGAGAATATTTAGCGTTAGTTGTCGCTGAATATCGGCCTGTTGACGGAAATTAGAGGAATCTTCTAGAGAGGCTAAAATCGGTTCTTGGGAGCGATCTTTTCTGGGGGGGGAATTTATGGGTAAATTTTGATCGGATTGCCTTTTAGCTTGTTTTTTGAGGAGATTAAAGCGATTTCTTAGGTGTTTCTGCCACCAAATTGATACCCAGCTTAAGAAAGTTAGCCCCAAAATAATTATAGTGGCAGTCATTACCTGTTGCCGACGAGGGGCGGGCTGACGTTCTTGCCAAGCTTGGAGCAAAGCTGTTTGGATGATTTTAACCCATCTGTCCGCTAAATCGCCAACAGAAGAAGAATCGATCAGGGCATCAACTTCTGTCACTGTCAGAATTACCTGTTGCGGTAAATTCTGGTTATCCTTGGCCACAATCACGGTTAAATTATTCAGAGTCGCCGTACTTACTTGCAGGGTTGTCGGATCGAAACCCCGATTGATAATATTATTTAAACCTCTTTCAATGCGCCTAGCCCGTCTTTCTACCGGGGAGAGTTCCCGGGACTCAGAAGCGGTAAAATCTTGGGAGGCAATCTGAAATAAGGCAAATCCATCTAAATGCACGGAAGCATATTCTATATCCCCGGCTACAAAAATCCTTGTTCCCGTGGGAGATACAAATGGAACCAGAAAATTTTGGCCTAGGGATGGCGGGGAATTAAGAACAAATATACTAATTAACAGGCAACTCGCCAATCCTTGAATGACCAGATTGAAAATTTTTCCCCGTTGCCGTCGTCCCATTGCCCAAGTTTCCTTTTTGATTAACAATGATCTTGAGTCGCTTTCTCAGCTTATGACAGTTATCTTAAGGGTGAGATCAAAAGTTTTCGTTTTGGGGAGTCGGTCGTCTCTCTCCCTTCTCCCCTCTCCCCACTGATAACTGATAACTGCAATCCCCAAACCCCAACATTAGTTAACTTCTCATGTCCAATATACCCCCACAGTGGCGCGAGGAAATCACCTCTTTACCTCCTTGGTTACGGCGTTCGCTCGGCAAATCTAGCGAAATCTCCACAGTTCAGCGCATTATCAAACAAAGGAACATTCATACTATCTGCGAGGAGGGTCGCTGTCCCAATCGCGGCGAATGTTATGCCCAAGGTACGGCGACTTTTTTGTTGATGGGGCCCACCTGTACCCGATCCTGTGGTTTTTGTCAAGTGGATAAGGGTCATGCACCCATGCCTCTCGATGTGGAGGAACCGCAAAAAGTAGCGGAAGCGGTGCAATTGTTAAATTTAAGTTACGTTGTCTTGACTTCTGTAGCTAGAGATGACCTCGAAGACGGCGGAGCCAGTTGGTTTGTGCGGACGATGACGGCCATTCGCGAACTCAATCCCCACACTTTAATTGAAGTGTTAACCCCAGATTTTGCCGGAGGCAAGGGAAGTCAACAGGAACGGGTGGCGACGGTGGTGGGGGCAAAACCCGCCTGTTACAATCACAATATCGAGACGGTGCGCCGTTTGCAAAAGCCGGTTAGACGCGGGGCTAAATACGATCGCTCTTTGGCGGTTTTGCGTTATGTTAAGGAAATCGATCAATCAATTGCGACGAAATCTGGCTTAATGGTCGGTCACGGTGAGACAAAAGAGGAAATTATCGAGACTTTGGCAGATTTACGGGCGATCGACTGCGATCGAGTTACTATTGGTCAATATATGCGTCCTTCTCTGGAACATTTGCTCGTACAGAAATATTGGACTCCCGCAGAATTTAGCGAGTTGGGAGAAATTGCCCAAAAAATGGGTTTTTCCCAAGTTAGATCTGGACCTCTAGTCCGCAGTTCCTATCATGCCGGAGAGTAAATCAGTTATCAGTTATCAGTTATCAGTTATCAGATGTAAGTTTTAAGTTAATTTTTGTAAATCTACCAAGTTGGGATTTTTACGGAGAAACTCTCGGCTAAAATTGGGCGTTACTTTCGATTTTATCACTCAATCCAAGCCTTTGGGGGGTTCTACCCCCCAAACCCCCCGTTGGGGGCGTGGCGCCGCCCCCAAACCCCCCGCGCATTAGTTTTTCGGTGGGATGCTTACACGCAGCTGCTGATACGTCTGTAATAATTTAAGAGTCACTGATAATTGCTGATTGTCGGTATTTTTGCAAATGTTAGATGCACCCTTCCTAATTCCCACTTCCTAATTCCCACTTCCC
>NZ_JBHFLL010000163.1:0-4982 GCF_041928595.1 Microcystis sp. BLCC-F209 | reverse complement strand
TGATAACTGATAACTGATAACTGATAACTGATAACTGATAACTGATAACTGATAACTGATAACTGATAACTGATAACTGATAACTGATAACTGATAACTGATAACTGATAACTGATAACTGATAACTGATAACTGACTTCTAACCCCATGTTGGTCAAAGATAAGTAAAAATTATTTATTGACTCCACAAACTTGAGAATATTTAAATTAACATTTCGCAATATTTACAAATTCTTAAGAATTAATTGAGAAAGATTTTTATTTAACAACGATGTTATAATGGTTACAGCGATTTTGCTGAATTTCATAATGGGTTTTTCTGTGCTTTTTTGGGCAGCAATGGTTGAAACCCTTGCCACACCTACAAGGTGATCCTAATTAAGACAGGTAAATGAGTCAATTTCACCCACAACGATGATCTTTTTTTTGTGTAGTTTTATTGCAAAAAAAAAGTTTTTTTGACAAAAAGCAGAAAGTATGATATGTGCGCCAACCTATTTCCGGCTGCGATTAATTATTGCAGAGTTAGGTTAAAATCAGGGGATTTCCTGTTTCCAAGAGATCAAATACAGAAAAGCAGCAATTCGATCGAGAAATCGATAAAAACAGCCTAGACTAGAAAAAGAATCCTCTATCCTGACAGCTATCCTGTGGAGATTACTTTTTTAGGAACCAGTTCTGGGGTTCCCACTCGTTCCCGCAATGTCTCTAGTATCGCCCTTCGTTTGCCGCAACGGGCGGAAATATGGCTGTTTGACTGTGGAGAAGGAACTCAACACCAGTTACTGCGTAGCGACCTGAAAAGTTCCCAAATCCGACGCATTTTTATCACCCACATGCACGGCGATCATATCTTTGGTTTAATGGGATTGTTAGCCAGTATCGGATTAGCCGGTTCTGCTCAGGATATTGATATCTACGGACCCCCCGGACTAGGGGACTATCTGCGCGCTTGTGCTAAGTATTCCTATACTAATTTCGCCAATCGGGTGCGTGTCCATCCCCTTTCCCCCGGCATACTCTACGAAGATGAAGAATTTACCGTCTCCTGTCAGCTATTAAAACATCGTATTCCCGCCCACGGTTATCGCATCGCCGAAAAAGACCGTCCTGGACGTTTTGATGTGGAAAAAGCCAACGCTTTGGGTATTCCCCCCGGACCTATTTACGGCAAGCTGAAAAAGGGGGAAACTGTCACCCTTCCCGATGGCAGAAAAATTCGCGGTCAGTCCCTCTGCGGGGAAACGGAAATCGGCCGTAAAATTGCCTATTGTACCGATACTATTTTCTGTGAAGGCTCGATCGAATTGGCACAGAATGCAGATGTGCTAATTCATGAGGCGACTTTTGCACACCAAGATGCCGGGTTAGCCTTTGAAAGTGTTCACTCCACTTCGACGATGGCAGCCCAGGTGGCTTTGGCAGCCCAGGTAAAATTGTTATTAATGACCCATTTTAGCCCCCGTTATCTACCGGGGAATTCTCTGGATATTTCCAATCTGTTAGAGGAAGCGCGGGCGATTTTTCCTAACACTAAATTAGCCTACGATTTCCTCACCTACGAAGTCCCTCGCAACCGTCAAGAAATGGCCTTAGGAGTTAAATAATTATGCCAGCAGCAGTAGAAGAAAAAAGCATGGTTCCCACGGTTTTAGTGGGTATTGGTGGCACGGGTAACGAGATTTTATCGCGCTTGCGTCGTTTAATCGAGGAAAGTTATGGCAGTTTGAGCAATTTTCCGATTGTCAGTTTTTTGGTGGTTGATACGGATAAGGATTATAAAATCAGTAATCCTGAAGCTGCTGGCAGTGCTTTTAAAGATAACGAAAAACACTGGGCCCGGGTGAGTGGAAAACAGGTACAGGAGATGGTATCTGACATGGATAGATATCCCTGGATTAATAGTTGGTTTCCCCCGGAATTAGAGAGAAATATTACTTCCCTGGAAGCGGGAGCGGGACAAATTCGCGCCTGTGGCCGTTTTGCTTTATTTTGCAATTATCATGAGATCCAAAGAAAATTTCTGGACGCAGTGAGACGGGTAAAAGGACAAGAAAACTTTATGCTCGATCGCTATGGAATTAAAGTTAATAATACTGCTATTAATGTCTTTACTACGGGTTCTTTAAACGGTGGTACAGGTAGCGGAATGTTAATCGATCTAGGCTACTGTATTCGTAATTGGTTGCGCGGGGAAAGTAGTCCTTTGAGTACGGCAATTGTTCCCACTCCTGAAGCATTTGCGGGGATTAGTGTCGGCGATCGAGTTTTGGCTAATGGTTACGCTGCCCTGATGGAATTAAATTACTTTTCTGACTACAGAACCGAATATCATCAACAGTTTAGCAGCGGTTTAGTCGATGAAGTTGTTAGTAAGCTACCCCCCTTTGATTTTACCTATTTAGTGGGGACAAAAAACGGCGAAGGGGATTTTAAACTTGGTCAAATTAGGGAAATGATCGCCCAAAATATCTTCCTAGATATGACCTCTGATTTTGCCCCCCATAAGCGTTCCATTAGAGATAATATTAAGGGTTCTTGGGCGCAAGCTGACCCGGGAGGTCGCGGTTATCCTAAGCAATTTATGAGTTTTGGGCTATCAACTATTGAAATTCCTATTGCCCAAATTCGTGCCTCCTTATCGGAACGTTTAGCCAAAGATTTAATTAATTGGTGGCTGAATGATGCAGTGATTTTACCCGCTCAAATGTTGGAGTTAGTCAGAAGTGATATCCTCAAAAGAATGCGCTTGAGCGAAGGGGAATTAATTATGGATTTATGTGCCGACAAGGATCGCTCTTTAATTGCCATAATCTCCCAATGGATTAACGAAACTCGTCAGGAAATCAATCAAGATAATTGGCTATCTTGTACAAAGCAGGGTGTTAATATTTTAGGCAATGAACAGGGAAAAATTCTGCAATTTATTGATGATTATTTAACGCCAAGAGTCGAGGAATTTAAACGCAATCATTTACTAGAATTGAGTCCCGATGAACGGCTGCACGGCGATTACCTGAAAAAGATTTATAGTAACCGGGATGAAATTATTCAACGGGGTAAAAAGTCCCTAGAAATGGAGTTTTATAATATCCTTGAAGATCGGAACCGTGGGGTAAAATTTGCCGAGAGTTTTATTGTTTCAGTACGACAAATCTTCACCGACATAGCCGAAAAATTCCGTCGCGATCAAGAACAGGTTTGGAGTCAAAACGAAAGTAAACGTCAACGGGAATACGACACAGCCTTGGCAGAAATTAATGATCTGAAAGATAAACTTCATATCTCGAAAAAAGATAAGATGGAAGAATATTGTGAACAAGCTTTAACGGGATTGGAAGGCCATTTAATGGCCAATATTCAACGAAAAACCAGAGGTGCAGGAGTAGAGGTTATTAACCGTTTACTGGAACATCTTAATCAATTAGAAAGCCGTTTTAATCGCTTTCGTCAGAAAGTAATTCAAAGTCGCGATCTATTTAATCTCCAGTCTAATCAACAGATCGATAGTGCCGATGCTTTGTTAATTAATGGGATTAAATTATTTGACAGACAAGAATTAAATGGTCTTTATCAAGACTTTATCGAACAATTTGCCTCTGGGATTGTCGGTAACAAAAACGCCTACGATACGGGTATGGATAACCTTTGTTTACCCCTCTCAGAAGAGATTTTAAAGCAATCTAGCCCCCTCTGGAAAGAAACTCGCCGTGCCGACGAAAATATGCGTTTATTTGACATCACCGAGATTGCCGATATTCGTCAAGGAGATTTTCAAAAAGTTATCCTAAATCAAGCTAATCAACTCCTACAAAATGCTCCCGCTAGTAGTCGAATTCAGCAGGAATTAGCCGCTTGCGATCGCTTGTTAAAAATCTATAACAACGATGCCGATATTATCAATAATCTTCGCATTGCTTACCAAAAATCGCGCCCCCTAATTATGCTCAATCCTGCGGTTTTGCGAGGAAAAGATGCGGGTTTTACGCCTCAATTAAATCAAAATGTTGCCCTGATTGGAGGAAGAAATACCAGTAACCCAGCAGCCCAAAAAATTATTCCGAAACTGCGGGAATTTATTGCAAACGAAGACGATATTAAACCCTTGGGAGACGTGGAAAAATATCGTCTTGTCTTCGTGCAGGAAATTGGCGGTTTTTCCCTACGTTGTCTCGAGGGAATGCGAGAACTGCGGCAATCCTATCAGGACTGGAAAGGGGAATTTATTCTCGCTAAACGCGCCCAACAAATGGGGGAAAATCGCGATTTACCCATCCCCGTGCATATCCAAAAGGAACCGCCTTTCTGGGATGTTTTTCCCGAAGATCCGAGTATTTATCAATTGGTGGTAACAGCCCGAGCTTTGAAAGTGCTTTTCCCAGAAGTCAATCGAGTCACTAATGAGAAAACAATTCGCTATGAAATTAAAACCGCAACGGGATTAAAAAAAGTCGATATCGCCACCAGTTGGGAAGATGCGGTACAGGTGTTAGAAGTAAAAGCTTGTCGCGAAGATAAGGAAAAAATTCAAAGTCAGGTGACAGCTAAGTTACAGGCTGCAGCCACTCCCGAGAAAAAACAAGCTTTGTATCGGACTTTTATCCAATATTTACAACAACGTTCCGAGGAGTTAACAGGAGGAAAAGATAATACAGAATATAAACGGGAAGATGCAATTATTTTGCAGTTAATCGATAACTATAAGTTGGATAGCGGTGGAGAAATTCCTCTTTCTCCGGTGACGGAAGTGGCTAACCCAGCTTTAATTATCTGCGGTAATTGTGGACACAAAAACCCGCCCTCGTCTAATTTTTGTTCTAAGTGTGGCGCAAAATTAGTTAAGTAGAAATTAGATTTTGGGTTTGATCCCCCCTGCCCCCCTTGATAAGGGGGGTGCCGATAGGCGGGGGGATCTACCTTGATAAGGGGGGTGCCGATAGGCGGGGGGATCTACCTTGATAAGGGGGGTGCCGATAGGCGGG
>NZ_JBHFLL010000162.1:0-35375 GCF_041928595.1 Microcystis sp. BLCC-F209 | reverse complement strand
TCAACATCTCTATCATTGGCTCCAGCTACATCAAATGTTCCCAAAAAATATAGAAGAGCTAATGCAAATTAGCCGCTATCGGTTGAAGGATTACATCAAGGGACAAAGAGCTATATCGCTTGCTCTATCTACCTTCTAGCTCGCTTGTCCCCCTATCAGGAAATTGCCCCAATGTCAAAATGGATGGAGATGATGATGGAGTTCCCTGTGAAAGTCAATGGTGTGGGAAAAAACCCTCAGAAAAATGTTTAAAAAGTTCTTCAGATAACTAATTTTGACTGCTCACCCCAATTCTCTCACTTAAAGAATCGGGGTGAAAACAATTAAGAAGCAGTAATCACGGGAGAATTAAGATATTGATAATTCCAGTCCGATTGTTGCCAAACGCGACCATCAAGGGCAATTTGTTCGATTAAACTAGCTAATCGCAAAGCTTTTAAAGCTTGTTCCCCACCGACAGAAGGTTGGTCCCCACCGCGCACACAATGAACAAAATGTTCTAATTCCGCGTGTAGGGGTTCAATATTGCTAGTATAAACCTTTTCAATTAAACCATCTTGACGGTAGAGAACTTGACCGTAATCGGTGCTATAGTTAGCGGTGGTTTGCCGGTGAATGAGGATTTCATTATTGAGAAAATCCGCTTCCGTGAGAGAATTTTTACAGTGGGCCGCTAAACGGCGAATCTTGCGATGAGTCACCTTACTAGCGGTTAAATTAGCCACCACTCCATTACTAAAACCAAGGGTTGCAGTGACATAATCGAGATAACCGGAATCAGTGGCAGCGCGACTACCACTAGCGGTTAATTTCACCACGGGAGCGGCGACTAATTCTAAAATTAAATCTATATCGTGGATCATTAAATCTAACACCACCGACACATCATTAGCGCGTTGGGAATAGGGACTCATGCGATGGGATTCAATCGCTAAAATCTCCTCGGTTTTCAAGACCTTCGATAACTCTTGGAAAGCGGGATTAAAACGCTCGATATGACCCACTTGCAGAATACAATCGTGATCGGCTGCCGCATTGACTAAAGATTCCGCTTCACTAATACTAGCGGCGATCGGTTTCTCGATCAAGGTATGTACTCCCCCTTGCAGACAGTCCATCCCGACTCGATGGTGTAACCGGGTGGGGACAGCGATACAAACCGCATCTACCCTAGGTAAGAGGTCTAAATAATTTTCAAAAAAACGGACTCGGTATTTACTGGCAGTTTCCAGACCCTTTTCGACGTTGACATCGGCCACCCCGACGAATTCCACGTCTTTTAACAAACTCAGGATGCGACTATGGTGTTGTCCCATGTTACCGACCCCGATAACCCCGACTTTAATCGGTTTGAGTTGATTTCTATTACCCGGAAAGTTTGCTGGTTGATTGGACATGAATTTTAGACTCCTGTGTTCACACTCCCCACACCACTTGATTAGATTAATCAAGCTGATTTTGTCGATGAATTACCAAGATGGTATCATGGTTATCCAGATTCTGACACGATGTCGGTGTCAATGGGAGTTCTGAGAAGATTTTCTGATTTCATCTCGCGGTTTTTACTCCTAAATGCTTATCAAAACATCGTCCCTGAGTAGCGAGGACTACATTCAGCTAAATTTTAACTATGGACAATTCAACGGATTTTAACTCCTTACGGGGATTAAGTGTTTTTTTGCTAGGAATGATGGGGGCCGGCAAATCCACCCTGGGAGAGTTGCTTTCCCGACGGTTACAATATCGTTTTTTTGATACAGATATATTAATAGAAAGGGTCGCGGGAAAGAAAATCAGGCAAATTTTTGCCGACGAGGGAGAAGCGACTTTTCGGGAGTTAGAAACCCAAGTTTTGGCCGAATTATCCTCTCTGACTAAAACTGTGATTGCCACCGGGGGAGGGATGGTTTTAAAACCGATGAATTGGAGTTATCTTCGTCACGGTTTAATGATTTGGTTAGATGTTCCCCTAGAAGTCTTGGTTAAACGTTTAAAACAAGATACCTCTCGTCCCTTGTTGGAGTCCACTGATTTAGAAAGTAAACTAGAATTATTATTAGAACAAAGACGAGGACTGTATGCAGAAGCGGATCTTCGGATTGTTGTTTCTGACCTAGATACACCTGCTCATATCGTTGAGAAAATTTTAACAGCAATACCGACGGTGATTAAAGATTTTCATCCAGAAAGAGATAATAACTAATGACAGCAGCTTCAATTTTTGATTTACCCGAACTAATTCCTGACCGAGAAATTCTGGAAATTCTGGCCCAAAGTCAGGCTATTCGTCTGGAAAGAATTATTTCCACCGGTCAAACCACTCCCCGGGGTCAATGGTACGATCAATCTGACTTTGAATGGGTGATTTTATTACAGGGATACGCTGAGATTAGTTATGAAGATGGCAACAAAGTTAATCTGCAAGCAGGGGATTATCTCCTAATTCCTCCTCACCAAAAACATCGCGTCGAATTTACTAGCAATAATCCCCCTTGTATTTGGTTAGCTATCCATTATCGTCAGTAAAATATAGTTTCTGACTATTGCCAGCGATCAAATAAATCGGTTAAAACTAGATTAGAAAACAAAAAACCTTCGGGGTCGCTTAATCTTACCCTGGTATCCCCCTCAATTATTACTAGATTACGCTGTTCATGCGGCTCTAAGACCTCTAAAATTGCTTTTTTGATTTCCGAACCAAAATTAGCTTCAATGGCGGGTAAACTCACCCCTGACCCTAACCTTAACCCTAGCATTAAGGTTTCGAGAAGATCATCAATCAAGCTATTTTTCTCCACGTCAATCTGACAGCCTTCTTTTACCCAAGCGAAATAGTCGCGACTTTTGCGCGGACGGGTAAAACGTTGTTGATGAAGATAACTAGCAGCCCCCATACCAAAACCGTAATAGGGACGATTTTCCCAGTAAACTCGATTATGTCGGCATTGATAACCCGGTTTGGCATAGTTAGAAATCTCGTAATGTTGATAACCGGCTAAAGCTAGTTTTTCACTGGCTAAAACATACATTTTCGCCGTGGTTTCATCATCGGGTAAGGGTTTTTTCCCCGGTTGATACTGTTTACCGAAAGGAGTAACCGCTTCTAAGACCAAATCGTAACAGGAAAGATGGGCCGGTTGCAGTTCGATCGCTTTTTCTAGGGAATTTTCCCAATCTGTCAGGGTTTGTTGTGGCAATCCCGAAATCAAATCCAAACTATAGTTAACTATTCCCAATCCCTGAATTAATTCCACTGCCTGATAGATATCCTTAACATTATGCGATCGACCAGAAACCTGTAATAATGGTTCTTGAAAAGCCTGTACTCCTAAACTAACCCGATTAACTCCGGCGCTAAGATAACCCTGTAATTGTTCTAAACTAAAGGTAGCCGGATCAATCTCCATAGAAATCTCTATATCGGCCGCAAAATCAAACTTTTTGGCTAAAGTATCCAGAATTGATCCTAATAATTCCACCGGTAACAGGGAAGGAGTCCCCCCCCCAAAAAAAATTGTTTCTAGGGGTTTCCCCGTCCCCTGACTAAGGCTAATTTCTTCTTGTAATATTTCCACATACTCCACCACAGGGGGAAAAGTCGCCGGATTGGTGTGATTACCGACGACAAAAATCGGGAAATCACAGTAAAAACAGCGCCGACGACAAAAAGGAATATGAATATAAACCGAGGTTACGGGGTCAAAATAGGGCATTATATCAAGTAAAAAGGAAAAAGGGGTTGGGAGAGGGAATTATGAATTATGAAGTGGGAAGTGGGGGAGTGGGAAGAATAGACCTCTTGCATAATTTTTTTATGGTAGAATCAGGGGCTTTGCCTTTTTCTCGATTTTTAGAGGGAAGTCGAAAAAAGGATAAAATGTGATCTTAGGTCAGGCAATCATCATCGGCTCTTCTAGGTTCTGTGTCAGAATGGTACAATAGCAGTACATAAGAGGAGGTGGGTTATCTGGATAGATTTTGATCAACTCCTCGATTTACCCAATGTACAGGGGTCAATTACCAAAAAATTGCTCAGACAATTTTCCTCAAGCTCGCTCTTTTAAATGAAACAATTGAATGTCCGAATTGCCTTCAAATCTTGGATAGAATCAATCAGACAGAGTATAATCTAGTCAGTCCCGATGAAAAAATTTTCACCCCCACAGATGAAAGAGGCTTCCTTCCCTACATCCTACACCCGTTCGGCAGTTCGGCTGGTCTCACCGTCGAAGCCTGAGATCACGGCCGAAGCCGACACCCTACACCCTCTTTCCAGTCAGTGGTACTTTTCCCTCCTGCCTTCTGCCAACCGCCTCTTTCTAGGTTGACAAAAGTCCATAACCTGTGCTGTAGGAGGGATTACAAGAATTTCCGCTCCCCCGTTACTGGGTACAAATCAGGGAAACCCCCAATAAATCTAAAACTTTCCCAAAACTGAATTAACACACTGACTTCCCTCTGGGAAAAATTACTGTATTAATATTGGCAGTCTTGACGAAAACAACTGGTTTTGCCAACATTGCAAAATACAGAGTTACTATTATTTTCCCAGTCATGGGCAAATCATTGTAAGTAGTCGTGCAGAATTAATTTCCTAGTGAAGATAGGCAAAAGGCAAGAGGCAAGAGGCAACAGTAAAGGGATTGAGGGAGATTCGGCTAATCTTAAGAATAAGCACTTTAAATGCGTCTTAGCTTACTTATTAGTGTCCGTGCTTCACCTTGACGAGAAAGGATGTAAATAGCAGTTTCCTGCTGTCTTTTCACTGATAACTGCTCACTGATAACTGCTCACGGAAAAGGCTAAGGGTTATAAAACGGGGACGGGTAAATAAACCTTTTCTACCCTGGGAGAAAAACCTAGCCATTGACGAGATAAACGGGCAAAAGTGTCAGGATCACCGCTAACTGCGAAGTTAGTAGGTAGGGGTGTTTCGGGATTTTTTAGTCCTAATAATTCTAGCTCTTTTTCCGCCGCTCGGACAACGGCAGCGGCGGGATCTACCAAGCGCACGGAACTAGGTAAAAGAGGACGTAAAACCGGGGAAAGATGGCGATAATGGGTACAACCATAGACCAGAGTATCAATATTTTCTGCCAGTAAAGGCTGAAGATATTCCCTAGCCACTTGTGTGGTGTAGGGGTCAAAAATGCGGTTAGCCTCGATCAAAGGTACAAACTCAGGACAGGGAATTTGCCAAACTTGGGCAGTAGGATCGATTTCTTGTATAGCTTGTTTATAGGCATTACTTTTAGCCGTAGCCGGGGTAGAAATCACACCAATGCGCTTTCCTTTTTCAACGGCAGTTTTTGCCCCGGGCAAAATTACCCCCAAAATCGGTAAATCTTTAAATTCGGCCCGCACTTCTTCTAAAGCCAAGGCAGAACTGGTATTACAGGCCATAATCACCATTTTCACCTGGCGATCGCTCATCCAAGTGAGAATTTGCAGGACAAATTCGATAATTTCTCCTTTAGAACGGGTTCCGTAGGGAAGTCTAGCGGTGTCAGCGAAATAGAGAATCGATTCTTGGGGCAGTTGTTTATACAACTCCCTTAAAACGGTCAGTCCACCCACACCACTATCAAACACACCAATCGGACTAAATTGTGATTCTCTCATAGATATCGAGGAAAACGCTCATCTAAAATAGCTTTATTTGATGATATTAAAACACGGATTTTTTGATCAGTAAACTAATGCTCCAATCATTTAACCATTAACGGAGATTTCGTTGAATATATTCAATAATCCCCCCAGCGATCGCCGCCGCCATTTGTCGTTGAAAGTTGGCATTGGCTAATTTAGCAGCATCCTCAGCGCCCGTAACGTAACCCACTTCCACCAGGGTAGAGGGCATTCTCGAGGTTCTCAGCACATAGAAACGGGCCCGACGCACCCCCCGGTCGCGCATATCGACACTGCGGACAATATTGCGATGGATGGTGTCCGATAAACGGCGATCACCGAAGTAATACACCTCTATGCCATTGACATCCGGTCGTGCTTTCCCCATAGAGTTAGCGTGGATACTGACAAATAGATCGGCATCGATCCGGTTAGCCATATCCGTGCGCCCTTGCAGGGTGACAAAGAAATCGCTATCTCTAGTTAGACGCACATCGATGCCCTGTTGTTGCAGAATGCGGGTAACTTCTAGGGAAATGGGCAGAATCACGTTTTTTTCCTGAAGGCCACCAATTCCGATCGCCCCCGGATCCTTGCCACCGTGGCCAGGATCGATCACCACTAGAAAGCGGCTATTGCGTTGTTGGGGGGGATTAGGGGTGGGGTTAGAGGGGCGCAGATGCGGGTTAAATTGCCCCGTATCTGGGGGTAAAGGGACGGGAATAGTGGTGGAGTCAGGAACCTGAGAAACGGGGCTAGAATTGCGGGAGGAAAGCAATTCTAGGGCTAGGGTTTGACCGTCCGACTGATTGAGGCGACCGAATTGAAATCCTGCCGCGGTCTGTACCAAAATCAGCACCTTATTAACACTTTCCTGACGTACGCGCAATTGATAGATGGGACTAGAGCGACCAAAGCGCGGACCTCGAAAAGACTCGGCTAACTTAGCATTTTCGATGCGTAGTTCATAGACCCCATCCCGGTTAACACTGCCGTTAGCTTTTAGGGGTAAATCCGCGCGAATTAACAGGCGAGCGTTATTACCCGTCAGATCGATCGAGGAGATCGTGGCCAAACGACTGCTAGAAGGGGGATTATTGGCAGTTTTCGGGGGGGGATTATTGGGGCGAGGATTGGGATTGCTGGCCTGAGTGGGGGGAGGTGAGGAGATATTATCCACGGAACTCATGCCGCCCCTGGGCAGTAAAACCAAGCCACCAAAACGACTATAGAGAGCTTGCCAATCAGGACTATCCCTATTAACGCTTAGGGAAATCTTAGCCTGTTGATTGGCAGTTTGACTGAATTGAATATCACCGACCCCATAGCGATTGACGGGGATAGTTTGACCGGTGAGACTGCTGGGTAAAGTGGCCCCGGGTAATTCAAATTCGATTTTTTTGCCGTCCCGGCTGCGTTGACTGCGGATCGATCGATCATCACCATTTTGCTCTAAACGGACAAAAAGACCATTGCGAGTCACCTGAAAATCATCGTTGTTGTCCGTCCGACTAACTGGGGGTGGGGGAGTGGGACGGGTGGAACCGCGATCGGGGGGAGGACTGGGATCGGGGGTGACGGGTGGTTCTGTTTGCTCACTAATCGGTTGCGGTTCCGGCAGTTCCACTGTCCATTGGGTGGGCGAAATCCCGCGAATTTTTACCTGTTGAGGATCGACGGTATAGCCGGGGGCTAACTCAATCACTAAACGGGTAGTTTCCGCATCAAATTGACCGATGCGGACACTTCTGACGATATTGCCAATGGGCCGGTTAATATTGGGTTGCCCTAACCTGATCCCGGGCAGATCGATCACGATCCTGGTGGGGTTAGTGATCATTTGCGCTCGCGGTTGCACTCGATTGTCGGTGGTGAACACCAGACGATTCTCATTGGTATCGAATCGCCAAAAGACGAGCTTGCCTGCCCAAGCAGGGGCCGCCACCAGCAACCAAGTTAATGCGCTTAGGAATAACCAATGAAATCTCATGATCGATGCTCCCGTTCCTCAGTTATCAATTACCTTTTTTCGGTAAAAATGGACGATTTTGTCGATTTTTTGCCATCCATAGCTCCCTTAATGCCCTGAGAATAACTATCTATAAAAACAAGCTTATGGGACGTTGAGATGGTCTGCTATGTTTCTGATCAGTTATCAGTGATCAGTTATCAGTCATCAGTTATCAGTCATCAGTTATCAGCTTCTGAAGGTAATAGGCAAGAGGCTCCAAAAAAGAATCTGGCAATTCTCCTACCTAAAAATAAGGTTAGAAACTAAGTCCATGAAAGCTTTTAGCTTAACAAATTAGGATTTAGATTCGGCCCTTGTTATCAATGAAAAGACGGCACTGTTAGTGCCACTTAACACTGCTACTGGTAACTTAACACTACCACTGGTAACTGCTCACTGCTCACTGCTCACTGATTGAGGACTGGCGGTGGGTTCTTTAAATACTAACCTTAACAGAGGCGGAGCGACAAAGGTGGTCAAGATCACCATCATAATAATGGCCGCATCGGTAGCGGGGGATAAAGCACCACTAGCGGCCCCGACTCCGGCAAAGACTAAACCCACTTCACCCCGGGGAATCATGCCAACTCCGATCGCCAAGCGATTGAGTTTTTCCTTACTGAAAACGGCTAACCCCGTCACCACTTTACCCAAAATAGCGACGACAATTAGGAAAGCGGCCAAGACTAATCCTTCTCGATTGCTGGGAATAGCGGGATTAAGCACACTTAAATCGGTTTTTGCCCCCACACAGACGAAAAATATCGGTACGAATAAATCGGCGATCGGGAACACTTGTTCTGCCAATTCCGATCGCTTTTCCGTTTCCGCTAGAACCAGGCCCGCAGCAAAGGAACCGAGAATCGCTTCTAATTGAATAACTTGGGCAATATAGGCAAGAATAAAGGCAAAAATCAGGGAAACTAAGAGCAATTGTCCCCTAGTTTTCATGCTATTAACTAATTGAACATAAAAGGGGCTTAAAAAACGACCGATCAGGATCGCCCCGACCACAAAAGTGCTAGAACTAATAACTAGATAAATTACTTTGCTAATTTGCACTTCTCCAGTCTTCACCAAAGAAGCAACGACGGCGAGAACGATAATACCGAGAATATCATCGAGAACCGCTGCCCCGATGATAATTTGACCTTCTTTCGCTGATAACTGCCCTATTTCTGCTAAAACCTTGGCGGTAATGCCGATACTGGTAGCGGTTAAAGCTGCCCCGGCAAAAATAGCGGCAATGGTGGCCAGATGAAAGATATAGATTAAACCCAAAGTACCCACCAAAAAGGGAACCGCAACCCCCACCACTGCCACAGCGGCTGCCTGTGGACCGACGCGAATTAATTCCTGCAAGTCCGATTCTAAACCGATCTCGAACAGCAGGATAATTACCCCCAATTCCGAGAGGACGGAAATCACCTCACTAGCAGCGCTAAAAACGGCGGGAGATTCCTCCGGGGTGAGGGGGGAAGTGGATTCTAGGAAGTTAATTAACAGAGAATCCTCGAATCCCGCCCCTCCTTCTGGAAAAACCAGTAATTTTAGGGCAGAAACCCCGATAATCACCCCACCGACTAATTCTCCTAACACGGGAGGCAAGTTGAATCGGACGCATATTTCCCCCCCCAGTTTACAGGCGAAATAAATAACGGTCAAACTCAGCAGCACGCAGGCTAAAACTAAGGCACTATCGGCAGTTTCGGCCGTAGCTGCCGAGGCTAACAGGGGAAGATTAAAACTCCAAGCGGAAGAAAGGAAAGGCTGTAATATCATCGCTCGCTCAAAATTACTCCCAATACTCTAACAAGCTGGCGGCCTATTCAGTTATTCCCTATTAAACTTTGCCCCTTGTCCAAATTCTACGAGGGTTCTGCCGTGGCTAGGTGAGGCTAGTTTTTTGATTCTAGGGATTTTTCCTTTTCTCCTAATTCCCAGTAATTGAGCAGGATAGCATTAACTGTATTACCGATCACATTTAACACGGTTTTAAAGCCATCGGTCAAGCGATCGACCCCTGCCACTAAAGCCACTCCCTCTAAGGGTAAACCCGCCGCCGATAATACGGTAGTCATGGTAATTAATGCGCTGCCGGGGACTCCAGGGGTACTAAAAGAAACCAATAAACCACTCAATGCGATCGCTAATAACAAAGAGGGACTTAAAGGAACTCCGTAAACCTGAGCGATAAAAAGAGCATTAAATCCCTGTAAAATTGCCGAACCATCGCGTTTTAGTACCGTTCCCAAGGGAATAGCGAAACTGGCGATATCTTCGGGTAAACCGTATTCTTGAATTTCCCGCAAAACTACGGGTAAAGCGGCGTTAGAACTAGCAGTACCGAAAGCTAAGGATAAAGACTCCGATAAAGAGGCAAAAAAGCGTCGAGGTTCTCCTTTGAGGGCAAAAAGGAGCAAAACATACACCCCAATCATCAAGGTGCTGGCCAAAAACAGACCAAAAACATAGAAAAAAAGTCTCGCCACTAATTCTAACCCCTGAGTGGCGATAACCGAAGCAATCAGGGCAAATACCCCCACAGGTGCTAGATAAAGAATCACCGATAGGATTCTCTCGCTGATTAGATAAAGACTGTCTATCAACAGAATAAAAGGTTTTGCCCCCTCTTTGGCCAGTCCGATGCCGATACTAAATAAAACTCCCGTCACGATTACCTGTAAAAGATTGCCCCCGGTAAGAGCTTCTAGGGGATTAACCGGAATCAAGCTAATCAGCCAATCTCTCAAGGATACCGGTGTATTGGTGGTCATGGCGGCATTAGTGGCAAATCCCTCTAAACCTATCCCCGGTTTTAATAGCAACGCCGTCGCCATGCCGATTAACAGAGCAAGTGTACTGGTTAGCAGATAGCCAGTCATCAATCTGAGTAAATATCTACCGATCCGCGCCGCATTCTGTACCCGGGTTAATCCTAAAATAAGAGAAGAAAAAACGATCGGAACCACTACAAATTGAATTAAGCGCAGAAAAACCTGTCCCACCGGCGCAAGAATATAGTCGTCTAAGGGTAGGATTAGGGCAGGAAAAAAACCATTGAGCAGCGCACCGAAAACAATTCCTGCACCGAGGGCGACTAAGATCAGGTTAGATAAATTCATGAGGTTAAGTTGAGAATTCCGAGACTAATTTGGGGCAGTATAGCACTAGGCTAATTTTATCGAACCCTTCTGTCATTTTTTGCCAGAAAAGGGAGAGATGAGCCAATAAAAGCCCATCTCTCGGTAATTTATCGCTCTACTTTAGTGACAGCCAAGAAGACCTTACTTGTTACCATTACCCTGCATGGCTAAAACCGCATCGCGCAGTTTATCCGGCACTTCTTGCAGGTGATCCTCATCCCACCGGAAGAAACCGACACCCATAGTCAAAGAACGCAATTCAACGATCAAATCGTGCATTTCCGCTTGGGGTAGATAGGCCGTCACCTGATCCCAACCTTTCCACTCCTCAGAAGCTTCAAAACCCTGAATTTGACCGCGTTTACCACTGATTAACTGTAAAACCTTGGCGGTGTATTCTGAGGGAGCGAGAACCGTCACCGATAGAATGGGTTCTAATAAGACCGGATGACATTTAGGCAGTCCTTCCGTCATCGCTAGACGGGCCGCTTGTTTAAAAGCTTGTTCGGAACTATCGACACTGTGATAGGAACCATCGGTGAGGGTGACATCAATATCCACCACGGGGAAACCCAAAGGACCATGACCGAGATATTCCCGCACTCCCGTTTCCACCCCGGGGATATACTGTTTGGGGACGACACCACCGACAATGCTTTCATGGAAGTGGAAACCTTCCCCCCGGGCCAGGGGTTTAATATCGAGATACACATCACCAAAAGCACCGTGGCCGCCGGTTTGGTGTTTATAACGTCCGTGGGATTTGGTGCTGGTTTTGATCGTTTCCTTGTAGGGAACTTGGGGTAAATGGGTGGTCATCGGTAGATTATACTTGCGTGCTAGGCGATCGAGGGCCACTTGTAGATGAATTTCTCCCTGTCCCCAGAGAATCACTTCTTTAGTGTCGCCGTGTTGTTCCCAGTAGAGGGAGGGATCTTCTTCGATCAGTTTTGTCAAAGCTGAACTTAATTTAACTTCATCCTTGCGATTGACGGCGGCAATAGCTAGAGCAAAGACGGGTTTAAGCTGTAATCCTTTGGGAAGGTCGGGTTTTTGACTGCCGCTGCTCACCACGTCTCCGGTGCCGATTCCTTCCAAACGACCGAGAGCGACAATTTCCCCCGCTTGGGCCTGCTGTAGGGGTTGTTGTTGTTGTCCCATGAGACGATAGATACCACCAATCCGCACACCGTTTAAGGCCATGCCATCGTTAAGGGTTCCCTGCCAGATTCGCCCTAGGGAGAGGCGACCGCCCTGGGGAGTAAAATAGGTTTTGAGGATTTGTACCACTGCGTCCCCATCCGCACTGGGATCGAGACCGCGACGATTGGCGGTAATTGTCGGGGCCGGCGCTTCTTCCACTAAAGCGGTGAGGAGATGACGCACACCATAGTCCCGTTCCGCCATACCAAAGAACACGGGTACTATCTGATCGGATCCCAGTTCTTGTTTTAAGTCTTGGAGAATTTCTTCCCGGGAGGGGTTAATATCTTCGAGGAGTTCTTCTAAAAGATGATCATCAAATTCGGCAATCGTTTCTAGCATTTCTTGTCGAGCGATCTGTTCTTCTTCCTTGAGGTGGTCGGGTAAAGGTACAGGATCGGCGGGACTGTTAGCATGGTAATGATAAGCCTGTTCGTTGATTAAATCGATAAATCCGATAGTTTCGTTGTTCTGACGGATAGGATATTGTTGGGGAACGAGGGGACGACTAGAAACGGATTTGAGAGCTTGTAGGACTTCGTTAAAGTGACTATTACAGCGATCCATCTTGTTGATGAAGATTAGATGCGGAATTTCCCAATCATCGAGGAATTTTAGCAAGGGAGCCAGGGTGAGAACTCGATCGACCACCGGTTCACAAACGATAATAGCAGCACCGGCCCCGACGAGGGCATTATAGGTTTCACTGGCAAATTCGATCGAACCGGGGCAATCGAGAAAGGTAAAATTTAGGTTTTGGTATTGACTGTGGGCAACGGAAACTTCTACACTCATCTGTCGATCCCGCGCTTGCGTGGAACTATCACCAACGGTATTGCGATCGCTGATTTTGCCTTTTCTGGTGATCGCTCCTGTTACGAAAAGTAAACTTTCCAGTAAGGAGGTTTTTCCACTGGAGTAGGGGCCGACAAGGGCCACATTACGGGTGTTTGCTCCGATACTTTGATTCATACAGATACCCCCAACAATGATTTAGTGATTAGTTGCGGCGATTGGACGATATTTACACTCGATCGCCCTTGGGAAATATACTGTCATAGCACTGAAAATTACTCTCAGGACGTATTTAGAAGTGAAAGGCCTGTCTTGCCATAATTTTGCCCAGTGCTACAGGTGTATTCTTTCCTACTCTTCACCCTAACTCAGTCTCAAGCATTACATCCCATTCTCGCAATCTCTTGTAAAATCTCGCCTACTTTTAGTTAAGGAACTTGAATAAATGTTAACTAAGCTGTTAACTATCCACCGTCTTTCTCATCAACTGGATTTACAAAAACGAGAGGCAGCCTGATATAGTGAGAGGTCGGGATGATGTTTATCAAGCAATTTTTATGTTGAAAGCTGGAATCGTGGGACTGCCAAATGTGGGTAAATCGACCCTATTTAACGCTCTGGTGGCTAATGCCAAGGCCGAGGCCGCTAATTTCCCCTTTTGTACCATCGAACCGAATGTGGGTGTGGTATCCGTCCCCGATGAACGTCTGGAGGTTTTGGCTAAAATCTCTAATTCTGAGAAAATCGTGCCGACGCGGATTGAATTTGTCGATATCGCCGGATTAGTCAAGGGTGCCAGTCGCGGGGAAGGATTGGGTAATCAATTTTTGGCTAATATCCGGGAAGTGGACGCGATCGTTCATGTGGTGCGCTGTTTTGATAATGATGATATTATTCATGTTTCCGGTTCCGTGGATCCGTCCCGGGATATCGAGGTGATTAATCTAGAGTTAGCTCTAGCGGATTTGGGACAGGTGGAGAAGCGGGTGGAACGTTTACGCAAACAGGCGAAAAATAGCAAGGAAGCCGCCGAAGAATTGGCTATCCTTGAAAAAATCCTAATTTGTCTTAATGACGGTATTTCGGCGCGAAAAGTGGATTTAAGCAAAGAGGAAGAAGAATTAATTAAAAATCTCGGTTTATTGAGTCGTAAACCGATTATTTATGCCGCTAATGTGAGCGAAGATGATCTGGCCACGGGTAACGATTGGGTAGAAAGTGTCCGTCAAATTGCCCAACAGGAACAGGCCAAAGTTGTGATCGTTTCTGCTCAAGTAGAATCGGAATTAGTGGAATTGTCGGAGGAAGAAAGAAAAGATTTTCTCGGTTCTTTAGGAGTAGAAGAAGGGGGATTAAAATCTTTAATTAAAGCTACCTACGAGTTATTAGGACTGCGTACCTATCTCACCACTGGACCCCAAGAAACCCGCGCATGGACGATTATTGCCGGTATGAAAGCACCCCAGGCAGCCGGAGTTATTCACTCGGATTTTGAACGGGGTTTTATTCGTGCAGAAACCGTGTCTTATCAGGATTTAGTTAATAGTGGCACAATGAGCGCCGCCAAAGAAAAAGGTTTAGTCAGAAGTGAAGGCAAGGAATACATTGTTCAAGAGGGTGATGTTTTACTATTCCGTTTTAATGTATAGCTAAAAATAAATCAGGTGAGTGCCACCCACCTGATCAAAAGGCTAAACAATTTTACCAAAATAACAGGAGAGCATGACTGCATTTATTCAGTCTTCCTCAATGTTTTGATATAATCCCTCAAGATTTCTGCCCTAAACAATCTCTCAGCTTTTTTTACTCACTTTGGTTAACATTAAACTGAATTTTTTATCTCTTGACATCCTCTAATTTATATTCTATAATCAGGTATAGTGGCAAGTTCTTGTTTAATCAAGATGGCGATTATCTCTGTCCACTAAAAGACTGGTTTGCTGGGAATGCAGTCAAGGCTAAAAATATTCTATCTATTCAACAACCCGCAACCAGAAACGTTCAAATCAAGCGCAGTAAATGAAAGAGCAAGGATTGTTATTTTCCGAAGACAGCCTGTTACCTGAAAAACTCCCGCAAATTCAGGAATTACGACCTTCTAACAATCTTTCCGCAGTTTTTGAAGAGTGCCATAATTATATTTACGCCAACGAAGGAATGCTCAAAGACAAGATTTTTCACGAGATGGTTAAACTAATCATCATCAAACTTCATGACGAAAAATCTGCCAAGCAATCTGTAAATTTTGGCGTTACAGCAAGTGAATATAAAGCCATCGTAGCAAATAAGTCCGATGAATTTATGTCGCGTCTCAGTCAATTATTTACCTCAATCAAGAATCATTATCGGGGATTTTTCACCGATGACACATTCAAGTTAAAACCTTTGACTCTTGCTTATATTGTAGGCAGGTTACAGTACATTAATTTAACTAAAACATCTGGCGATATAAAAGGGGAAGCCTTTCAGACTTTTGTAAATAGACACCAGCGTGGAGATAGGGGAGAATTTTTTACCCCTCACCCAATTGTCCGCCTTGCGGTTGAAATGATAGACCCCAAACCAAACGAAAAAATTATAGATCCTGCTTGCGGAAGTGGTGGTTTTTTAATTCAAGCAATCAACCATGTTCGACAAAATAACCCAGAGTTCGATATAGCAAGTTTTGTGCAAGAAAGTATTACAGGAATTGAATTTAATCCTGATGTCGCCCTTTCGGGAATGATTCGTTTAGTTTTTGAAGGTGGCACAGGTTCAGAAATTATCTGCACTAATGCGCTTATCGAAGATGAAAAATTAAATAATTCTTTTGATGTTATCTTGACAAATCCTCCTTTCGGAAATAAAGGCAAAGTAGAAGACCAGAAAATTCTTCAATCATATATTCTTGCCCGGAAATGGCATAAATCAGCGTCCAATGGTTGGGAAGTTTCCCCAACCGTTTTAGCGGGTCAGTCGCCCGATATTTTATTTATTGAGAAATCTATAAAATTATTGCGGGCAGGTGGACGCATGGCGATTATTCTGCCCGATGGTTTATTACAAAATATCTCTAATGGACCGATTCGCCATTGGTTGCGCTCCCAAACAAAAATATTAGGTGTTGTTTCCATACCGCCGGAAGCCTTTGTACCCTACGGCACTGGAATCAAGACATCACTTTTGGTGGTTCAAAAATTACCAGCAAACAATGATTCTTGTTTTATGGCACAAATCAAAAAAATAGGCTATGACGTTAAAGGACAAACAATATATAAGCGCAACAAGTCGGGAGTTATAGCCCGAAAAAAATCAGGTTTGCCAATAGTTGACGATGATATAGATGATATTTCTCACTCTTTTAGGTCATTTATCAATGGGGAATTTGCACAAAACAGCGATTGTATTTATACAGTTAAGAATACCCTGCTCAATTCGAGACTGGATGCCGAACATTATTTACCCAATGACCAAAAATTATTAGAACATCTAAAATCTATTGGGGCGAAACCTTTAGGTGAAATTGCCGATATTTTGAGAGAGGCGGCTGATTTTCGTTTAGCTAGGGACAGTGAAATTAGATATATCGCTATTTCCGATGTTGATTATCGTACAATGCAAGTTGTTTCCCAACAAATAATTAAGGCACACGAGGCCCCATCTCGCGCAACTTATAGATTGTACAAAGGCGATATTATTACAGCAATTTCAGGAGCAAGTACAGGAACACCACGCCAAGCAACAGCCCTAATCACAGAAGATGAAGAGGGGGCAATTTGCTCAAATGGATTTTCAGTATTAAGAAATATTCAGGGAGTCGAGCCTTTGTTTTTATTAGTATATATGCGAACAGACTTTTTTTTGCGTCAGGTTAAAAGGTACATGACAGGTCATGCCATTCCTACTATTTTAGTAGATGATTTGTCAAAAGTTTTAGTGCCTATTCCACCCCAATCTGAACAGCAGAGAATAGCAAAAAGTATGACCGAAATTCAAGCAATTAGAAAAGAAGCGTTAAAGGCAAGTGAGAATGTTGTTAACGAAATGAGTCTTTTACTTGGCCAATTTGAGTAAGGCAAAAAGCAGGTTAAGCTTAGAAAAAGTCTTAATACTAAATCCGGTTATTAAACACTGATTATCTATTCCCCCTTTTGCCTGTCCTGATATGTAGCCTATACTCAACGGATTTAGTATCAGTCCCTAGTCGGGGAGAAGAATATAAAGAATTATTAAATTGTAGTTTTTGATACATTTGTGGGGGGGGGGAATGTGTATTGTTTCTTCCGTCTGCCTGTTGTCTTGGCTTAGGCTGTTGCTTGACCAAGCTGCGAGGAAGACGATAGTTGCCTCTATTCACCCGTTTGCTCAATCAAGATGATTAAAAACCGATTAATTCCCACCCTAGCTTTAGCTGGCGCAACCTCTCTCGCTGCTATGCTCACTCCTGTGGCAGCAAAGGCTATTACCTATACCGTTAACCGCAGTTGGAGTGAATCAGATAATAACGCTTCTTTAGTGGGAACCGTAGATGTGCCAATAGGTAGCTATACTATCCAGAATGGTACTCCCAATCCCTTTACCAACGTTAACCTTATCTTGACGGTTAATAGTAATCCTTTTACTTTAGATGCTGCGAACACTTCTGGTGTTTTCGGAACAGGGCAATTTTTGGTTAATGCCACATCTTCAACGTTAACCTTTAATACAGCTAATGCTGATGGGAGTAACCAAGCTTTTTTAGCGTTTGTGGACTCGTCCACGGGTCTCACTGGTCCATTGTATGGAATTGCTTCTCAGAATGTTTCTGCTGAAGTCGGCGCCAGTACATTAGTAAGTGTATTTGCTTCAGTATCTTTCCCCGTAACTTTTGGGATAGCACAAACAGCACAACAAGTACCTGAACCCGCCTCCCTCTTTGGTCTTGGAGTTCTCGTTACTCTGGGAGTAGGTTCAACCCTCAAACGCAAACTAAAGCCATCCAAATCAGCCGAAAAAGAAACCACAAAAGTTGGCTAAATTGCTTATAAAAATACCATAAATGCCCCTTCAATTAGCCAGTTGAGGGGGGTTTATTTTTAGTCCATGTTTCTATTTAGGGTTTGCTGAATAAATGTGAAATATAGACGAGGTAAGGGTTTTAGTGTCCTGTTTTGCTCTCACAGGTGCAAGATTTTGAGAGAATCGTGGTTCAAAACCTTGCGTCTTCATCGGCCCGCGTCCTGTAGGGGCGAAGCATTCGGGCAATAACCTATCGGTGAAACCGTAGATTTTCTATCCGAATGCTTCGCCCGTACTTTTTCAGCAAGCCCTATTCATTGATTTTTTTGATCCAATGGCAACTTTTACATCAATAGGGTCAAATTCAATGAGTATGGTGATTTCGTGCTACAATAGAGGTCTGTTAAAAGTAAAAAGAACAATCAATTACCATGAATAGCAAGACAGAAATCACTATTCAAGTTCCTTTAGAAATTGCTAGATATTACGCTAAAATTAAACCCAATGACCGAGCAAACATAGAAAACAAATTAACTGAAACTATTCAATTAGAATTAGAAAAATATCGTCAAAAAGCAGCGGCGAGATTATCAACAGTTATGGATCAAGCTAGTGATGAAGCAGAAGCTAACGGATTAACTCCAGATATTTTAGCCTCTATTTTAGAACAAGATGAGAGTTAATCACATTATTAAAAACCGATGGCTCTCTTATTCTTTGTGTGATCAGTTTAACTTACTATAGAAGGGATCAATCTTTGTGTCCTCTGTGCCTCTGTGGTTCCTTCCACTCGCTCGCCCGCAGGACTGTATCTTAGAATACATTTTACCCACCAAACCGAAGAGAGCCAACGGATTTGGTATAAGGTGGTTGATTTATCCCAACCTTAAGACAGGACTAGAATAGCTAGGATAAATCAACAGGGATTCTCAATTCGCCCGGGAAATGTGCGTCGCCAGGGCCGCCGATTGTAGGATGGGGGTAGTGGTGACGGAATCCGTCGCTAGGGTAAAGAGAGGATTGGAAAGGATACCAGCTAGGGAAGTCGCCACTAGGGAGAGGACAATACCCACCTGTAGGGGACGCATCCCGGTAAGAGTCCAATTGATAACGGGGTAATTTTTCACCGCATCGGACATCTCTTGGGGTTCCTTGACCACCATCATTTTGACCACACGGATATAGTAGTAAATCGAGGCCACACTGGTGACTAAACCAACGAGGACGAGGGCATAAAGTCCCGCTTGCCAACCGGCCCAGAATAGATAAATCTTACCAAAGAAGCCCGCTAGAGGTGGAATTCCCCCCAAAGAGAGGAGACAGATGCTTAAACAGAGGGTTAGTAGCGGATCTTTCTGGTAGAGTCCCGAATACTCAGCGATCTGATCGGTTCCGGTTCTCAGAGCAAAGAGAATCACACAGGCAAAAGCCCCTAGGTTCATGAACAGGTAAATTAACAGATAGAAAATCATGCTAGAGTAACCCGCGTCAGTACCGGCGGTTAAACCAATCATGACAAAACCCGCCTGACCGATCGAGGAATAGGCTAACATCCGTTTCATGCTAGTTTGGGCCAAGGCGACCACGTTGCCGAGGATCATACTCAAAATTGCTAGGGCGATAAAGATAAACCGCCATTGTTCGCTGACTAGACCGAAAACCGTCACTAAGAGGCGAATTGCTAGGGCAAAACCGGCCGCTTTGGAACCCACCGAGAGGAAAGCCACCACGGGAGTGGGTGAACCTTCGTACACATCAGGGGTCCATTGGTGAAAGGGAACCGCCGAAATTTTGAAGGCGATACCGGCAATCACAAACACTAATGCGATCGCTAAGGCCAAGGACTGACCACCGTTAACAGCGGTTAATTTTTGGGCAATGGCACTTAAACTGGTTTCACCTCCGGATAAACCGTAGAGAAGGGAAACACCATAGAGGAAAATCGCCGAACTAGAAGCTCCAATTAACAGGTATTTTAAGGCGGCCTCGTTCGATCGAGGATCCCGCTTCATGTAACCGGTCATTAGATAGGAGGAAATACTGAGCATTTCTAGGGAGATGAAGATCATCACCAATTCACTAGCGCCAGATAGGAACATTCCCCCGAGGGTCGCGGTGAGCATAATGGCTAAAAATTCCGCTAGGGAGGTTCCCGCTTGTTCCACATAACGGATAGACATCAGCACTGTGGAGGCGGTAGAAAGAGCAATAATCGCCCTAAAGACGATACTGAGATTATCGCCCTCAAAAGCCCCTAAAAAGGCCACTGGTTTCGGATTGTCCCAGGCAAAATAGAGAGCAACCACAGCAGCGAGCAGACCAGCGATCGCCGCGTAGGGCAGCCAACTTCTGGCACTCCGTCCCAAGATCAAATCGCCGATTAAAATCACCATCAGGGTGATAATCAGGATTCCTTCGGGCCAGATAGCGCCGGCGTTTAGCTGACTGGCAACAAGACTAGAAAAATCCATATTGATTGAGGTTAAAGGAATTTGAAGTTAAAAAAGGCTTAATACAAGCTTAGGGCATTTGATCAGCGATTCAGTGATCAGTTATCAGTGATCAGTTATCAGATGTGAGTTTTCACGGCACTGATCGCCGCTATCGGGTCAAAATATCTAAAAAACCAGATAAATTTGAGATAATCTTAGCTTTTATGGGTATTGTAGTTGTCTCTTGTCTTTTTCCTCCTCGTGTCTCCGAGTCTCGGAGTCTCCTCACCTAACGGAAAATCTTTGATTTTTGCAGCAGAGCTAATTTCTGATGGTGACAAGTTGTCACCGAGATGTATCCACGTTAACAGGGAAAAAGTGAAAACTCAGGAAATCATGACATAGACTGGCATCGTTAGTTGTCATTGAAGGATTCTGGTAAAATTAGACTAGGGAAACCCCCGAAAAATCAATTGTTTTTGAGCCATCCGCTTGATTTTTTCGTTGAAAAATTTTTTAGTTCGCTCCATCCTTTTCCTTTAGCGATCGCTTGAATGAGTAACGAAACCTATCTCAATCATCCCACTTTCGGTCTACTATACAGAGTCTGTCTATTAGAAGAACATCAGGAATTATTTACCACTCTTTATGCCCAACGTCTTTTTTTTCTGGTGACGGTGGGTCCGAAAAAAGTCTCGTTCGATCCGATTAGTCGTTCCGATGCTCGTCTTTTAGTGGAAAACCGGCTGCGGAATTTGCGCCGGGGCAGTAATGTGCAAGAATTTAACAGTCTCAACCAAACTTATCAACAAACCTTTTCAGTCTAGTTCATGACGATCGCTAGTCGCATCGAGTCAATCCGTCTTACCCTACCCCCCTCCGCGCGCCTGATTGCCGTCAGTAAACAGGTATCGAGTGATTATATCCGTCAAGCTTACCGGGCAGGAGTGAGAGATTTTGCCGAAAGTAAGCTACAGGAAGCAATCTCGAAGCAGCAAGAACTAAAAGACCTGCCAGATATTTCTTGGCACTTTATCGGGCATCTACAGGCAAATAAAGCCCGCAAAGTTCTAGAATCTTTTGATTTAATCCATTCCCTCGATAGTTTAAAATTAGCCCAAAGACTCGATCGCCTGGCCTCAGAATTAGAGATTAATCCCCAAGTTTTGCTACAGGTGAAAGTTGTCCCCGATCCCGATAAGTTCGGTTGGGACACGGACGAACTCATAGCAGATATTCCCGCTTTAGTCAACTGTAAACAGCTAAAAATTCAGGGTTTGATGACAATTCTGCCCCAAGGATTATCCGACGGGGAAAAGTTAGCCGCCTTTGAAAAAACTGGCGATTTAGCCCAAATAATCGAGAATAGCTCTAGTTTATGCCTGCCGCATCTATCCATGGGGATGTCTAACGATTATCCTCTGGCAATCAAGGCCGGAGCCACTTTGATCCGGGTGGGAACTGGCATCTTTGGTGATCGCATTTACTGAACCATCTGCGTAAATTTACAGAAAAAACCTCTAGAAATTTTAATAATTGGTGACAATATATCTTAGAATTACAGCGTCTAGTCTAGAAGTTGCTGGTTAGAAATGAGGAATTGACTTTTTCCCAATCCCTAAAAACTATCCCCTGATAACTGATAACTGATAATTGATAACTGAAAAGAGGGAACTAACCGCTGCCCCCAGACGACTAGAAGGAAAAATTTAGTTCCATCCACTAGATGGATGCCCCCTTAACAAAACAGTTCTCCTGTACCAAGTGAGAGCCAAAATTGTTAAGGGTAACTAAAACAACCCCGACTCTGGCCAAGACCACCCAAAAAAATCTTTTGAAGGACACTTAGACTGTGAACAACATTTTTACCAAACTCAAAGATTTTGTCGGTATCTCCGAACAACCGGAAGACGAAGACGAAACCGACTACGAAGAAATGAACTGGGAAAAGTCTTCCCCCCAAGATAGGGGTCAAAACGAAGAAGAAGATCCCCTCAATCGTCGTCAACGCGAACCTTTAAATCTCAGTACATCCACATCTATGGGACTCAACAGAAGCAACGTGATCGGTATGCCAGGTATTAACAACAATAATGCAGAAGTGGTCGTGATCGAGCCCCATTCCTTCGAGGAAATGCCCCAAGTTATCCAAACCCTGAGAGAACGCAAATCGGTGGTTTTAAACCTCAACGTCATGGATCCCGAAGAAGCACAAAGAGCCGTGGATTTTGTCGCCGGTGGCACTTATGCGATTGATGGTCATCAAGAACGCATCGGTGAGAGTATTTTCCTATTTACCCCCAGCTGCGTTAAAGTTAGCACCCTTTCCGGAACTATTCACGATATCACCGATAACCCGAAAATAGCTCGTCCCGTTTCCTCCACACCTGCTTGGGGAGTCGAAAGCAGTCGATTAGCTCAATGAATCCTCCCATAGTCCTCTCGTCAAGTTTGTCGAAGCTAGAAATCGATCGATTCTCGAGAGGATTCACTCTTTTTTACTTTTTACTTTCAATAATACTGTGTCTATTCGTTTAGGAATTATTGGCGGTGGAGTGATGGCCGAGGCCATTCTCAGCCGTTTATTAAAAAAAAATATTTATAGTCCGGAAACGGTGTTAGTCAGTGAACCCCAACCCCAACGGCGCAACTTTTGGGTTAATACCTACGGAGTGCAAGTCAGTGAGGATAACCGGGAAGCCGCCAGAGCAACTGAGGTGTTAATCTTAGCGGTAAAACCGCAAATTTTAGAGCAAGTAGTGAATAGCTTGCTGGGAATACCGGAAAAACCCCTAATTATCTCGATTTTAGCAGGAGTTACCCTCAATCGCTTAGAAATGGGCTTTCCCGATCGCCCCGTCATCCGGACGATGCCCAATACCCCCGCCACGGTGGGACAAGGGGTTACGGCAATCGCAGCCGGTCGTCATGCGGAACCGGAACATCTGGCCGTAGCCAGAGATATTTTTGCCGCGGTCGGTTCGGTGGTGGAAGTTCCCGAGGCTTTGATGGACGCGGTAACGGGATTATCGGGATCGGGCCCAGCATTTGTGGCCCTAATGGTGGAAGCTTTAAGTGATGGTGGTGTGGCGGCCGGATTACCGCGATCGATCGCGTCTCAATTGGCCCTAGAAACGGTTTTGGGGACGGCAACCCTATTAAAAGAATCGGCCATACATCCGGGGGAATTAAAGGATCGCGTCACTAGCCCCGGAGGAACCACGATTGCCGGGGTGAGACAATTGGAAAAAGGCTCTTTTCGATCGACTATTATCGAGGCAGTAGTGGCGGCCTATCATAGATCTAAAGATTTAGGGCGTAGTTCCGAAAAGTAATCTTGCTATCTTTTCTAACCCATAACTAATGTCTCGATCTGTGATAAGATACGCAGCAATTCTTGTCCAGAAAAAGTTATGAATAAGAAATCTGATCGTTTTGATTTAATGGCATTAATTGCCATTGCTGTTTTTTTCCTGGGGATCGTTTTCTGGAAAGTCCCGCTTCATTATCCCTATATCCTTAATTTTGATGAAGCGGTGGCCCTGGTACTTGCCTACGTCACTAAACAAGGTTATCGTCTCTACGAACAAGTTTGGCACGATCATTTATCGGGTTTATCTCTTTTACTAAATAGTTGGTTAAGCTTGACAGGATTTACTATCCATGCGGCGCGCATTATGGTGCTTTCTTTGTCCACAATTATGTTAGGAATTTTTTATCTAATTCTGAGAGTTAATTGCGGAATATTGGCCTCTTGTTTATCGGTATTTATTCTCTCAACCTGTCTAGTGTATATTACCCTTTCAACGACAATGTTGCGGGAGTTACCCTCACTTTTTTTTACAATCTTAAGTATTTTTATCATCTTTAAAGCCCTTCAATCCACGGGTAAGCTTAAGTATGGACTCTATTTACTCAGTGCCATGGCTTTTGTTTTTTCCCTGCAAATTAAACTTTCGGGCATTACTATTATCCCAACTGTAGCTTTAATTATTTTTCTCAATCAACAAAATAGTTTTATTAAAAGAATCATTGATATTGTTATTTGGTCAGTCGCTGTTGTTTTAGTCTTTGTCTTGGGTTCCCTGACTATTTTTCCTTTTTCCTACGAAAATATTATTAAATCTCATGTCAGTGTTGCCGCTAGTTTCGCTCAAGAAAATCTCACCTTATGGACTCTCTTACAAAGCGTCCTACAGTACGAACCAATTTATATAATCGTGACAGCGATCGCTATTATAGCGATGGTTTTTACCCGCAACATAATACCACTTTTACCGCCGTTGGTCTGGTTAGGTTCTAATCTGTTCAGATTTGCTACAGTCGCCCCAATTTGGCCTCATTATTATATCCACTTAATTATTCCCGCCGTTTGGATAATTGCCTTGTTTGTCGAACAGTTAAAAATTAGTGATAGTCTCGGTGAATTTAGGCAAAATCGAAAAATAACCCGGGAATTAGTTCTCAAAATGCTGATTTTTCTACCACTGTCTGGCCAATTTCTCTTTAATACCTTGAGAATAATCACCAATCGTGATCCTGCAATTAATGCCTACGTTCAATTTAATAAAAGGTATAAACCTCTTTTGGCAGAAGCTGTGTTTGAAAAATTTAAAAACTCCGATAAACTTCTGTTAACCGATAATCCTCACTACATATATCAATATTTCTTGAAAACACCCCCAGAAACTGCCGTCATCACCAGAAAGAGATTTATCAATCAGAATCTCGATGGGGATTTTATCCTAGAAGTTATCGAAAAAAGACAGCCCGATTTGGTTTTTCTCTATCGATTTGAAAAGCAATTTCTGCAATCACCAAAACTCAAGGATTATTTAGAGAAAAATTATATCCAGTTTCCCGATCAGCAAGAAAAAGGAACTCTCTTTATCAGTCCGAAAACTTGGCAAGAATATCAAAGTAAGGCTAATTAGAAATTGTGGAGGGGGACTATTAACGTTTTTTCTTTTTTACCGGTTTTTGAGTAACTTTTCGAGAACGTTTATAGGCCGATCCGATCCAATCACTACAACTATGACTCATCGCCCCTAATTCTAAACCTAGGAAAATAGCGATCGCTACCCGGGGATACTGTTGCAACCAAGTGATCGCTTGCTGCGGCCACAGTCGCCAATCCCAGTCTATACCCCAGAAACTTTGCAGGATCGGAATGATCACGATCGCCGCTAGTAAAAGAAAACTACCAAGATAAAATAACCGAAAAATTGTGCCGATCAATAAACCGTGGGATAACCAACCGCGATGACGGATCATGGAACGATAGGGTAGCCACAACCAGCGCAGATAACCCCAACGTTTGTACTGTACCGAGTGGATGTCAAGATCCGGTCCAAACAGAAATCCGCTAAACAAATAACTGGCCAACAGTAACAAGGTTAAGTTACCACTGCCACTGACCAAAAAACTCGCCCCCGCAATCGGTAGCAACAGAATTAGGGTAATGCGATCGTGAGTTCGACCAGAGGGCATCGGAAAAAAATTAACTCGCTCAAAAAAATAATATACTTTTTTGAAAATATGTGTTATACTGAGAAAGTGCGAAATTGATTCGGGCGTTTAGCTCAGTGGTAGAGCGCCTGCCTTACAAGCAGGATGCCGTAAGTTCGACCCTTACAACGCCCATTTTATTAGATTCTTGCCTCGTCAAGCTTTCACTCCCGATCGCTGGGTTAGATTAAAACTATTGAGGGGAATTGCTGCGGGAAGGCAAAATTGCGACTATTTGCTAGTAAGCTAGTCAGTAGGTACTAGGATTAATTCATCGCGGCACACCGGTTATATGGCCAATTGGAAATGTATTAAAAATTGTGGAGCTTGTTGTCAACTAAATCCCGATGAGCGTCCTGACTTAGAAGAATATCTGACTCCCGCACAATTAAGTCAATATCTCAGCATGGTTGGGGAAGAAGGTTGGTGTATACACTTTGATCGCCAAACCCGTCTCTGTACGATTTATGACCAGAGACCAGAATTTTGTCGTGTTCAACCCGATATTTTTGCCAAAATGTATCAAATTGAACCGGGAGAATTTGAGCAATTTGCGATCGATTGTTGTCATGAACACATTGAGGATCTTTATGGGGAAGATAGCCTAGAAATGAATAGCTATCGTCAGCAAGTAGGCTAAGATTTACCCCCATCCCAGAAATAACTCGGACGGGGAAGAAAATAAGTGGTCTGGTTATTTTTCCTAGCTTTTTGATGGCTAAACCAGTAAAATTACGGAATTGATTGTTTCCCTGTTGAGGAGAAGTCTATAGGAAACTCAAAACCTCTAGAGGTGCAGAGTTTGGGTTCAGGACAGGGAAAAAATATCATGGAAAAACCGGAAAAACAGCGCCGCAGACGCGGGGTTATCCTCACCACCACGGGACTAGAAAAATTACTTACTGCCAAACAAGAAGCGGAATATCGGGATAATTGCGGTCATCGCTTCACCCTAGAAGTCCTCAGCGAGAAAACTCTTTTAGGGGTAGATACTCTGATGAAGGTATTTGCTTGTGAATCAGGAGTGGATAAACAAACCCTGAAACATTGTTTTCAAGCTTTTAATTTAACTTTAGAAAATAGCGATTATTATCGTCCTAACTTACCAGAAACTAATACTATTAATCCTCAACTATTGCCTGAGTTACCAGAGGGACAAGTCCCCCTCGATTCCCCCTTTTATATTCACAGAAACAATCTAGAACAGACTTGTTATCAAGAGATCTTGCGCGGGGGTAGTCTGATCCGGATTAATGCGGCCAGAAAAATGGGAAAAACTTCCCTGATAACCAGAATTATTAATCATGCACAACAACAGCAATACCATACACTTTATTTCAGTTTTCGGTTAGCAGAAAGCTCAATTTTTCAAGATTTAAATCACTGGCTGCGTTGGCTTTGTGTTAGTATTAGTCGCCAGTTAGATTTAGACAATCATCTCCCACAGGATTGGGATGACTTCTTAGGGGGTAAAATTAACTGTAAAATCTATCTGGAAAAGCATATTCTCTCCCATCTTGATCGCCCTTTAGTGCTTGCCTTTGATGATCTTGAATATCTTTTACCCTATCCACAGCTAAGGGAAGAATTTTTTAGTATTCTGCACCTCTGGCACGAGGAAGGCAAAAACAAACCTCTCTGGCAAAAATTACGTTTAATTGTTGCCTATTCCCCTGCACAGGAGCTTGATAAAACCTCAGATATCTATCAATCTCCTTTTAGTCTTGGTTTACCGATCGAATTGCCTAATTTTACCAGCGCACAAGTACGAGAATTAAGTCAAATACAGGGATTAGATCAGAATTTTGACTGCGAAAAACTACGGATATTTCTAGGGGGTAATCCCTATTTAATTCGTCTTGCTTGCTATCATCTTGCTCGGGGTAATTGTACCCTAGAAAGCATTTTGGCTACTTCTATCGGCGAGGAAAATAATATTTTTGCAGGCCATCTTAAACGTTTACTTTGGCATCTGCAATACTTAAAGGGCAATTTAGCGGCTATCTTTGCTAAGGTGGTGATGGCGGAAAAAGACATAGAAATTGATTTAATGGCGGCTTTTCACCTAGAAAGTCTCGGACTAATTCACCGACAAGGTAAGTTTTGCCGAGTCAGTTGTCCTCTCTACCGTCAATATTTTAGCGAATATTTCCGGCAACGTTCTGTTTTTTTGCCTCGAAAAACTTCTATCTTCGCCAAAAAAATTACGCTTGCTCACTTTGATACTTCCGAAAAAAGTCGCTATGCCATCTAGTTTATCGAATGTCATTATGAGGGAGTGATACTAAATCCTGTTTAAAAAGTATAGGAGAGTGGCAAGGGGGTTTTTAAAGTTCGAGTGGAATAGGCTTGTAGTTCCTCTGTTTTACGAATAAAACTTTTCGTACTCATCATGATCGCCAATCCAAAACCAGGTCACTGTATCCCCTGACAGCACCCCCAAAGCTCGATGACTCTTCGTTACACGCACTGACCAAATATCTTCGTCGCTGTCAATACACTTAAAATTTAACGACGGATGAAACGGATTCTCTACCCATCACCGATATGCTTTCCTGGCTCCGGCTTTGACTGCTGGTTTCAAGTCGCGATACTTCTGCCAAAATGAGGGCAATGTCGCGGAATTCATAGCTGCTCATAATCCATCGGCGTGGACAAGCCTGCTGCAATCTCTTCTTTGGCTTTTCGGGCTGCTGCGACTAGATTATTCTTCGTCTGTTTAAACGACTGATCCCATCGTTTTTCTTCTTCAATTTCTGCAATATAAGCTCGAACATAATCTACTAACTGCTCTTGAAGCTCATCAGGCAGAGACTCAACCATCTTGATGATCGTGGTAATAGCAGGAGAGGGCATGGTATCTATCAGCGTAGTAGGTTTTCTCTATTCTACAACGTCCACCACAAACCAAAAATGATATAATCGGTGCGTGGATTGTTAATTTTAGTTTTTTGACCGGATTTGTAACCGCAAACACGCACCCTACACTTTATTATCCTCGCAAAAAAAATTACGCTTGCTCACTTTGATACTTCCGAAAAAAGTCGCTATGCTATTTAGTTTATCGTCCGTTAGGCCCTCGACTAACATAGAATACATTCTATGTTTTAGATGCTAGGGTTGGGAGAGGGAAGAATTAAGAATTGTCAATTGAACACCATTATCTCTTTCATAAACCATGACAACCGGAAAGGTTAATTTAGCTTCTTTTTTTGGTAACGCTGGGAAAATATAGGAATAACCATTGCCTTTGAGCAACAGTCGCCAAATTCTCGGTTTATCAGGGTTACTAATATCGTTAAGTTCGTTATCTAATAAACGTTTGTAGGATTGAAGATCGCCGATAATTCTAAAATTAGGTAAGTTAGTTTTTGTGGAACGACTTTCTAAGGGATTATTAAATTTTCGTCCTAAACTGGCATCTTGAGGCATAACAATCGTGACAATCGGTAAAGCGGAGGTTTCATTAACAGCATCTTTCCAAGCATCATCTTTTGCTTGCCAGGTTGCCAGCCAAAAAAGAGCCATCAGTACAAAAATAACGATAATAAATTCATTCAATAGGGATGATAAAAAATTAACGATCTTAGCTTGAGATTTACTCAAAGCAATCGGTAATCTTTTCAGATATTTTATTAGCCATCTTTGCCCAGCAAAGGTGATGACAGTAGCACCTATAATCACCAATAAAAATAGGATTTTTCTAGGAATTGCCCAAAGGTCTCCAAAAAATGTTTGAAAAGCGGCAAAATAAAAGGATTCGTTAGGAAGACTCAGAGTCGTAACTTCGAGATGAAAAAAGCTAAAGTATGCCCAGCGATAAATCCAGCCAGTAAAGTAAAGAGCAGCGGCTAATAAAACCAATACACTAATTAGTTTACCGAGAGGATTAAATTCTGAGGAATTGTCGGGATCAGTCATGACAAACTGCTTGGGATGGTTGAAGTGAAAAAGGAGATGTTAAAATTCTATCATCTCTTATTTATTTCGATATTGAGGGGTTAAGTCGGATGATGAAAGCTATTTTGCGGGGGAGTATTTTCTCTTTGCTGTTGCTGGGAGTAGCAAGCGATCGGCGGTTAGAATGGCTTCAGGGTTCTGTCCGCAGTCAGGAAACGGCGTTAGAGGTGGCTGTACCGGATAAGGCGACGGTGGTACTCAAGCGGGGAAATCCTCTGACGGGACGGTTAACAGCTTTTAATCAGGCAAGTTTGAGACTGTCGGCGGGGGGTGATTCAGAAACGGTTCCTCTGAATCAAGTTAAATCGATAGAATTTCAAGGAGATGTCTGGATTGAGGGTGAACCTCTTCCTTCTCGTATCCGAGGTTATGTTAAAACTTGGCCTGGAGTTCCTGTCACGGCTTTAAGGTTACAAAATCCTCCCCAGTCGGCTAAAGTCAACTTAAATAGGGTATTAACACCTGAAGAATTACGAAAGCTACTTAATATCAAAGACAAGGTTCATGTACTATATAAAATTAGTTTTAACTCGCCTCAAAAAATGACATTAGAAGCCTTTACTATGCCAAAAAAATAAATTATGTCTATCTCTCGTCTTAAACTTCTGGGTTATTTAACCATCACAACAACTATCCTAAGTGTTGCGATGTGGATGTCTCCTGAGAGAGACAAATTTTTGCCATTTAAGGGCATCAATCAAGCTGTTACCCAAAATCTTCCAAACACACAGCAGCAGCAAAGAATCGCGTTAGTTATTGGTAATGCTAATTACACAGTGGGAAAACTAAAAACTCCCCTTAATGATGCCACAGATATGGCTAATGCTTTGAAGGAATTAGGTTTTGAGGTAATTTTGCTCAAGGATTCTTCTAAACGACAAATGGATGATGCTCTCGATCAGTTTACCACTCGAATTAATCAAGGTTATGTCGGTTTATTTTATTATGCAGGTCATGGAATGGAGGTAGAAGGAGAAAATTATCTTATTCCTGTTAATGCTCAGATTAAATATGAAAAAGATGTTGAGTATGAGTCAATGCCTTTGGGGAAAATACTCGGCAGAATGGAAGATGCGGGTAATCGAATTAATATTGTGATTTTAGATGCTTGTCGCGATAATCCTTTTCGTAAATTTTGGCGGTCGTCTAGCAGGGGATTAACAGCACCATTACAAGCGGTATCAGGAACTTTAATTGCTTTTGCCACTGCACCGGGAAAAGTCGCTAGTGATGGTACTGGACGGAATGGATTATTTACTTCCTACTTATTGAAATATATTAAAACTCCCAATATGGAAGTAGATTTAATGCTGAGAAAAGTACGCTCTGATGTTGCTAAAGATACTAATGATTATCAAGTTCCTTGGACTTCATCCTCTTTAATAGGAGAATTTGCTTTTAATCAAAAAACTGAAACAACCTCTCCTATTGTGACTAGCCCACCTGTTCCTAAACCTAGCCCCTCTATTGCTGCTGTACAAACGCCAAAACCAACCCCTTCACCTCGTCCTGTGACTGGCTCACCTGTTCCTAAACCTAGCCCATCTATTGCTGCTGTGCCAACGCCAAAACCGAACTCTTCACCTGTCCTCAAGCCAGGAACTACTCTTATATCGAGGTCAACAGGAGTGAATTATACCCGTCTGCGAGACCTACTAGCAGCAGGGGAATGGAAAGAAGCAGATTATGAAACAAATAGGGCGATGCTTCAAGCTGCTAAGAGGAAAAGGAACGGGAACGGGTATTTCTACCCAGGAGATATTGGGAGCTTTTCTTGTGAAGATTTACGCATCATTGACCAGCTTTGGTTGTCAGCTAGTCAGGGTAAATTCGGCTTCAGTGTTCAGAGAGAAATCTATGAGAGTCTCGGTGGCACGACTACTTATAATGAGGTAGTGTGGAATAAGTTCGGCGATCGCGTCGGCTGGAGAAAAGGAGGACAATGGGTGTACTGGCGGGAATGGCGGGAACGGCGGGAAGACCAAACCCTTGATTTTCAAGTTCCGCCTCGGCCTGGGGAACCCCGTAATGTGTACCTGCCGGCGGCATCTAATATTGAAGTTCCGCCTAGAGAACCCCCTAGAGAACCCCCTAATGCGCACCTGCCGGCGGCATTATTTGAGATTACAAATATATTGGAGGGAAAGTGGAAGGGAGGCATGGAATCCTTCTCTCGTTTAAAAGCTTGTAACCTGTAGAATATAAAGATCTCAGGTCTTTTATCAAGTCTAATTTTAGGGGTTTTGCTCACGGAAACATCTGCTTTTCACAGAACTCGATACTTAACGATGTTGATGTCTATTATCGCGGAATTTCTAAGTTTAATTTAGGGGATAAACAAGCGGCGATCGCATAATTCTTTTCAACGAGGTTATGAGCTATCCAGCAATTCGATACCCATCACCATCACCTGATTACATTTATTGATTTTTCATCGCATACTATTTCAAAAGAAACGTGCCAAAGACAAAAATCATCTTTTATCAAGAAGCAGAAGGCATCTCACCCGTTGTTGAGTGGCTTCAGAAATTACTCAAAACTGATAAAAAAGGATTTGCCAAATGTATAACCAAAATCGAACAACTTGCCGCACAAGGTCATGAACTGCGCCGCCCTGCTGCCGATTATCTCAGAAATGATATCTGGGAGCTTAGAGCCAAACAGGGAACCATACAATATCGAATCCTCTATTTTTATCATGGTCAAAATATAGCAATTATTGGTCATGCTCTTATCAAAAAAACTTCCGCCGTTCCCTCACAAGACATCGAGAGAATTATCCAAAGAAAAGCACAATTTAAACAAAATCCAGAACTTCATACTTATCAAGGAGAAATAAACAATGCCTAAAACCACAGATGCCGTAAAAATCATTCACCAAATGATTGCAGACGATCCCACAATCAAAGAACAAATTGCCCTAGAATCCCTCAACTCAGAAATCGCACAATTGATTTATGACGCTCGTATGAATGCTGGATTAACTCAACAACAACTAGCCGACCTAATCCATGTTGAGCAATCCGTTATTGAAGATCTAGAAGACGCTGACTATCAAGACAATCCCCTAATAATGCTACAAAAAATTGCCACTGCCCTTAATCAACGAGTCAAAATGAGCCTTGTTAGTAGCTTGTAGGGTGCGTGTTTGCGCGTATTTAAAGGAGATTTGTTAATAATTAAACTATTACCGCGCCGTAACGCACCATCTTAAGAAAATTGGTGTGTTACGCTATCACTAACGCACCCGACAAGAGCCACCACTGTGTCTGGAGTGGTTTTTATTATGATTATTTAACTGCTACCGAATATCCCCCCCGCAGTAATCTCTCCCTAGTAACAGGTTTCTAGTTCCTGTTTGATATTCAGGCAGAATGAATGATATAATTGGTGCGTGGGGCGTGGGGGTTGGTTATCCTTCTCTCAAAGCTTTTAACCTGTAGAATATAACGATCTCAGGTTTTTTGTCAAGTCTAATTTTAGGGGTTTTGCTCCCGTAAACATCAGCTTTTCACAGAACTCGATTTTTATCTTAAAATTGATACAATCAACCATAAAGAGATAATGACAATGATAAACCTAGAAACAATTCAAGAAGATATTGCGTCCCTTCCCCTCGACGCACAACAGACTATTCTTGAACTTGTAGGTATTCTCAAAAAACGATATTCTCCCAACCCACAGGAAATGAAAGAGCAGCGAACAGAAGATTGGTCTGACTTTATCGGTTGTATAGAAGCTGAACCAGACCTTTCGCAAAACTATAAAACCTATTTAACAAGTGAACTTAAGCAAAAATATGATCATTGTTGATACTGGTTTCTGGCTAGTCCTTGCTAATAAAAACGACTCACTTCACCCATTGGCAAAAAAACAATTCCAAAAATTCATCAATCAACAATTTATTACAACCTGGTGCGTTGTTACTGAAACTTGCTACTTACTACAAAAACGAGTGGGAATAGATGTCCCAAAAACCCTTATTCATAAAATCTCCACAGGAGAACTACAGGTATTCAACCTCAAAACTAAGCACTGCCAACGCATTGAAGAACTGATGCAAAAATATAGAGATTTGCCAATGGATTTAGCCGACGCATCTTTGGTTATTTTAGCAGAAGAATTAGGTTCAGGTCAAATTCTTTCCGTTGATTATCGAGATTTTAATACCTATCGTTGGAAAAATACGGAGCCATTTCAAAATCTTTTTCAAGAACAAATGTAATCCGGAACAGGCTTCTAGTTCCTGTGTTTGATATTCAGGTAGAATTAATGATATAATTGGTGCGTGGGGCGTGGCTCTCTCATGCAAAAGCTTGTCACCTGTAGAATATAACGATCTCAGGTTTTTTATCAAGTCTAATTTTAGGGATTTTGCTCATGTAAACATCAGCTTTTCACAGAACTCGATAGATAAATTATGAATTATGAATTATGAAAGAGATTCGATTTAGCGATCATGCGAAATTTAAAATCGACATCCTTGCTAATCACGAACTAAATATTTCTCCAGAATTTATTATTGCTACGATTTGTAATCCTGATAAAATAGAAATATTGCCAGAATCCAAAGTCATCTTTCAAAGGAGATTAAATGAAAACTTAGTTCTACGAGTTATTTGTCGAGAATTTAGTGCTTTTATCTTGATCATTACTTTATACCCTGGAAGGACAAATAGATATGAAAAAGATTAAATACAGTAAAGATGTTGATATCCTGTTAATTGAGTTATCGGATAAACCTATCAGTTATGCAGAAGACAATGGACAGGTTATCTTGCACTATTCTAATGACGATATGCTAGTTCTTATCGAAGTCTTAGACTTCCGAAAATTTATTTCAGAAGACACCACTGCTGAATTGGTATCAATCTCCTAGCTTCTGTCGGTTAGATATATGAACTATGAAAGAGAAGATTAATGAGAAAAATTTATTAGTAATTAGAATTAGTTTTAGCTTAATTGTTTTAGTAATTTGCTGCAATGAGAATAAGCTGTCGCGCATTTAAACAATGACAATGATAAACCTAGAAACAATTCGCAAAGAGTAGTAATAGATGTCCCAAAAAGTTAATTATCAAAAAGAATAGAAGAAACAAATAGATATTCGGGAACGTTGTTTTGAGTATGCACTGCGAGCAATTAAACTTTATCAATAAACAATAATTTGAGAAAATGAACCAAAAAACTTACCAACTAACCTTAAACTTTGACCAGATTTTAGATTTGGTTAAACAACTCCCAGAAAGTGACAAAATAAAACTCAGTAAAGAACTCGAAAAAGAAACTTTAAATCAAAAATTAACCCAACTTTTAGAAACCTTTAAAACTGATGAGCTTTCCCTAGAGACAATTACCGAAGAAGTGGAGGAAGTTAGGGCTGAAATTTATGGACAACAAGCCACCGATTAAAGTTATTATTGATACTAACCTTTGGATTAGCTTTCTTATTGGTAAACAGTTAGCTGGTTTAAAATATCTACTGATTGAAAAAACTCTTGTGCCGATTTTTTCTCCACAGCTACTTATACTTTAGACGTTCATAATCTGAGATTTATTAAACTTCTGAAATCCTAGAGTCAGCAAGGAATCCAGTTCTTTTTTATGTTTCAGATGGGCATCATTCAGACATTCATAAATAGCTGAAGAAAAGTCAGAAAAGTTCTCATAATATTTACCATATAAACATTTCTTTTTGACAAATTTCCACAGCCT
>NZ_JBHFLL010000161.1:0-14290 GCF_041928595.1 Microcystis sp. BLCC-F209 | reverse complement strand
TTATCAGTTATCAGTTATCAGTTATCAGTTATCAGTTATCAGTTATCAGTTATCAGTTATCAGTTATCAGTTATCAGTTATCAGTTATCAGTTATCAGTTATCAGGAGTCAGGAGTCAGTTATCAGTTATCAGTTATCAGGAGTCAGGAGTCAGTTATCAGTTATCAGTTATCAGTTATCAGTTATCAGTTATCAGTTATCAGTTATCAGTTATCAGTTATCAGGAGTCAGGAGTCAGTTATCAGTTATCAGTTATCAGTTATCAGTTATCAGGAGTCAGGAGTCAGTTATCAGTTATCAGTTATCAGTTATCAGTTATCAGGAGTCAGGAGTCAGGAGTCAGTTATCAGTTATCAGTTATCAGTTATCAGTTATCAGTTATCAGTTATCAGTTATCAGGAGTCAGGAGTCAGGAGATTATTTTTATTTATTCTCCCCAGTTCATAATTCATAATTCATAATTCATAATTACTCACACCTTTTCAACAGGATTGAGAATCAGAGGCAAATTAACGCATATTATTGACCGCACCACTAACCAAACCAGCGCTAACATAGCGACCATAACCATCAAGACGGTTTTGTTGAGCGATTCGAGAGGGATTATTGACGAGATCGGCAACTCCCACACCCATCATCACCACGGAGATAACTGCGATTAAGTAGTTACGGACAAAAGTTGGATTTTGGTGGCTGACTAACATGGTTGTTACCTCTCTTTCCTGTCGATAACCTTAGAATACGAGAGGGTTTGGGGTGATGTCAGTCCCATAATTCTGGGTGACAGAAGTGGAAAAAAGTGGAATCCACAGATAAGCTGTTCCCCAGGGGGTGAAAATGGCCATAAAAAAAGAGAGTCTAGTCTTCGACCCTCTATTGGAGATGATTGACCCAGATGCTATTAATTGGCACTATGACCAACAAAGGCAACAGTTAAACTGTCTCGGGTTAAGAAATGACTGAGATGATAGGCCCTTTCTTCGGTTTTCAGGGGGATTTGTTCGTAGAGATAACGGGTTCCCCTGTCACCTAAACTTTCAGCTTGGGAAGCTTGACGACGGAGAATTTTGATCACTCTCAAGTTATGAATTGTTTCTCCCCACACCCCACTATCCTATACTTTTTAAACAGGATTTAGGATAAAATGGGTTTCTAGTCGCAGGCATGGACAAGCTGGCTATCCTAAACCAGAGGGGAAAGATGCTCTTTGGTCTCCTGGTTATTCTGTTTCTTCTGTGGGATCTAAGCCTTTGGCAGTTCTCAGATACTCTATTAAGAAGCAAGAAAAGCCGTCGTTCTACCACGGGGTTTTCAACCCAAATTTTCGATAACTGCTATACAAAGCTAAAATTGCGGCGCCGAGGCGGACAATTAGAGGGATAATAAGACCAACCCCGATCGATCGGGTGTCAGCGGCAGCGGAGTTAGCTGCCGATGCTCGATAAGGTTATTTGCCCTTTTCCCTAACCCCTATCCACCGACTGGTAACTGATCACTGATAAGCGATGGTGAATATTTCTAATCAAGTTACACCCGATCAGGGACTAGCTCCCCTGGCAAAAGTCCCCGATGCCCAAATCCTAGCGGCGATCGATATTGGTACGAATTCGGTTCACATGGTAGTGGTGGAAATTGAACCGTCTTTACCCGCTTTTACGATTATTGCCCGAGAAAAGGATACAGTTCGTCTCGGCGATCGAGATCGGAAAACCGGTAAATTAACCCTAGTAGCCATGGAAAGAGCGATCGCAGCTTTAAAACGCTGTCACGATTTAGCTATTAGTCTCCATGCGGATCAGATTATTGCCGTCGCCACCAGCGCCACCCGGGAAGCGGCCAACGGTGACGAATTTTTGGCTTTAATCGAGAAAGAAGTCGGTATTTCTGTAAATCTTATCTCTGGACAGGAGGAAGCGCGCCGGATTTATCTCGGTGTCGTCTCGGGGATGGATTTCCAAAATCAAGCCCATATTATTATCGATATCGGTGGCGGTTCCACGGAATTAATCTTAGCTGATAGTCAAGAAATTCGCTTTCTTAGTAGTACCAAAATCGGCGCGGTGCGTTTGACCCAGGATTTCATGACCACCGATCCCATTAGTACCACAGAATTGGCCTATTTAAGGGCATACACCCGCGGAATGTTAGAGCGGGCAGTAGAGGAAATTAAACATCATTTACAGCTGGGAGAAGTGCCGCGGTTAGTGGGAACTTCTGGGACGATCGAAACTTTGATGACTATCCATGCTTTGGAGAAATTGGGGGAAATTCCCAATCCTTTAAATGGCTATCAATTAACCCGCAAAGATGTCAAAGAATTAGTCAAACGTTTCGCCACTTTGGACTATCACCAAAGACTGGCAATTCTGGGGATGTCCGATAAACGGGCCGAGATAATTCTAGCCGGTTCGATCGTGCTTTTGGAAGCGATGACCATGTTAGATGTTGATAAGTTAGTTCTCTGTGAAAGGGCCTTGCGAGAAGGGGTAATCGTCGATTGGATGCTGACCCACGGGTTAATTGATAATCGGTTACTTTATCAGAGTGAAATCCGCCAGCGCAGTGTCTTGAAAATAGGCAAAAAGTATCAAGTTAATTTAGAATCTGCTGAGAGAATAGCGACATTTTCCCTGTCTTTGTTCGAGCAAACTCAAGGTCAATTACATTCCTGGAATCAGGAGGCTAAAGATATATTATGGGCGGCGGCAATTTTACATAATAGTGGTTTATATGTTAGTCATGCGGCCCATCATAAACATTCCTATTATTTAATTCGCAATGGTGAACTGTTGGGCTATACAGAAATAGAGTTAGAAGTTATCGCTAATATCGCTCGTTATCACCGCAAAAGTAAACCGAAGAAAAGACACGATGATTTTATGAAATTAACGGAATACTATCAGTATATGATCAGACATTTAAGTGCTATACTGCGCTTGGCTGTGGCTTTAGATCGACGACAAATAGGAGCGATTAAAAAGATTGAATGTAAGTACGATCCTGAGTATAGAACCCTACATCTGCATCTTTTTCCCAATAATGCTGAAGATGATTGTGCTTTAGAATTATGGAGTTTAGACTATAAAAAACCTGTTTTTGAGGAAGAATTTGGTGTGAAAGTGGTGGCAACTTTGGCATTTTTACCCTGAAATCTTGAAATCGGCAAGATGGAAATTTTCGAGACTTGTTACCTATTAAGTAGTCGTAGAAAATTAATTTCTTGGTTAGGATAGGCACTCATACACTCATGCAAAAAGTAGTGAGATATGTATAATTAATTTTGCCCAGGTACTTATTCTAGGTCAAGATTATCGATCAAGGTAAATTGATAACTTTTGTTGATAATCAAACAAGAAAACCGTTAAAAACTGCTAGGTTACTGTTATAATCCAGGAGGAATAAGATCGCAGGAAGAAAAGGAGCAGAAAAACTTGTTGCAATTAGCCAAAATTAGCCGCTCAATCGCTCTGGGTTGCTTAGGAACGATACTGACTAGCTTTCCTGTCCTCTCGGCCGAGAGAATCACTTTTATCTTAGTGCCCTTTAGTCGTACCCTAGAAATTAGTTCCCTAGAAAACTTTGCCAAAACTGGCAGAATTGACGCTAATCTAAGACAATATTTAGGTAATACAACCGCCGAACAACAAAAAGAATTTCGCCAAGCTTTAACCACAAGTAAAGAAGTTAATCCCGTCCTGATCTCGCGCTTTTTTAACACCAGAATGGGGGAAGATATCCTAACCCTTTTAGGGGAACTGATCACCATTCAAGGGGGTATTAATGGTAAATTTGCCCTGCGTTCTGCCCTAGTTAAATCAGCCTTTGAACCGGAAGGGGTAACTATTCTTAACCTGCTGCGTAATCTGCCCACTAATATGCAGATTGATGTCACCAGAGTGCAAAGATTAGCCCGGGCGATCGATATCGTCCTGAAAGCCACCACAGTATTCACGGAAAAGGTGGCGCAATTATCCTTAAAAGAAGCTAAAAAGGCCGGTGAAATTAATTTTACCGCCATGACCGACCCCCGACAACCGGGACCGCAACAAGTGGAACAAATGCGGCTGGATTTAACCGATAGCCGTCGTCAGAGGGAACTTTATCTAATCATTGTCAAACCCAAGGGGCAATTAACCGAGAAAACCCCTGTTATCGTCTTTTCCCACGGTTTAGCTTCCCGTCCTGAAGATTTTGTCCGACAAGCGGAACATTGGGCTAGTTACGGTTATCTCGTTGCCATGCCCCAACATCCCGGTAGCGATACCCTACAGGTGCAGAATCTGCTCGCCGGTTTATCGCGGATGGTTTTTTATAGCAACGAATTTGTCAATCGTCCATTGGACATATCTTTTGTGATCGATGAATTGCAAAGACGCAACGCTAGGGAATTTCAGGGGCAATTAGATTTAGATAATGTGGGAGTCGCTGGACATTCCTTCGGCGGTTATACAGCCTTAGCTGTAGGTGGAGCGACGATCGATTTCGAGAATTTACAACGGGACTGTCAAAGAAGATTAGCTTTTCTCAATCTCTCCCTCTTGCTGCAGTGTCGTGCTTTGGATTTACCCCGAGAAGAATACAACTTTCGCGATCCGAGAATAAAAGCGATTTTTGCGGTTAATCCGTTTAATTGGAGTATTTTCGGGGCTAAAGGACTGGCTAAGATCGAAATTCCCACTTTTGTGGCGGCAGGAACCTACGATCCCGCTACCCCCGCTATTTTTGAACAGGTGCGCTCTTTTCCCCTGCTCAATACTGAAAATAAATATTTAGCTCTGATTGAAGGTCAAGCTCACGTTGATTTTTCGGTACTAGATGCGGGAATTAACGAAGCGATCGAATCCGTAGCCGATCTTACCCTGCCAGCACCATATCTGATCGATAGTTACGCCCATTCCCTATCTTTGGCCTTTTTTGAGGTTTATATTCGCAAAAACCCCAGCTATAAACCTTTTTTACAGGCGGCCTATTCCCAATATCTTAGTCAAGGCCAAGAGTTTAGATGTTTTCTGATTACCCGCGCCTCCTCGGCCGCTTTAGAACAACTCATCGAAGATTTTACCGCTCAAAATGTCCGTTAATCGGTTATCAGTTATCAGTTATCAGTTCACTGTTTACTGTTTACTGGACGGCTACGCCGTGCCTTTGGCAACACTGAAAAGCTCCCCACTTTCCCACTTCCCCACTTCCAATTCATAATTCATAATTCATAATTTATATTTTTTGAGGGCCTTTAAGTAGTAATTGGATAGCCAAAAGAATTAAACCAATGGTGACAAAAACAAAAATAAAGGTTCCTAGAGAAGCTAAACCAAAAACTAAAGTCCGGACAGCACTGCCAATTCTCAAGGCGATCGGACTGTGAGCAACCATTGGTTTTGAGTAAAAAGAATGACCGATCGCTGCCGTGAGATAATAGAGAATTGTCCCCAGTGCTGCCGAAATTGCCGCACCAACTAAACAGCGAGTAGGAGTAACTTTTTTGGTTTCTAATTCTGTGGTCATTACTTTTTAGTTCTCAAATATTGTCCAGGTTAAATTTTAATTCTTTTCCCCGACTAAGACCAAGGATCGAGGGCGGAAGGAAAAAAGGTATCGACTGGCGAGGAGACGATCAGTTCTTGATTCTGGTCTAGTTCCCGTTTTAACTGTTCCCAATCGCCGGGGTCGGTTAACTCCTCATAAACAGGATCATCGGAAACGATCGCTTCTTTGTCCGATGACCAGTTTCGGGAAGGAAGGACTGGATTAGTCAAATCAGGCAACTCCTGGTCGATAGTAGTTGGATTTGCGCTCTCAGGGGAAGCTATGGGCGAATTTAGGCTAATTTCTCGCTTTAGTGACTGTAATTCACGGTTGAGAGCCTGTAATAACTGCTCGATCGCCTCGATTCTCCCGAAAACATCCGGGGGAATCTCAGGATTATTGGCAGCAGAGAGGGAGGGTAAAGTTAATTGATCAGCCATGACGCGCTCGATTTCCTCTAGGGTAGTATAACCTTGGCGGACTAATTCCAAACCGTAGGCGAGGAGAGACTTGAATCCTGCCCGTGTTGCCGCTTTTTTGAGTATATCGGCGGGTTTCTTGCCAGCGATGCAAGTTTTCAGGTCAGGGGTAATCGTGATTACTTCAAAGACCCCAATCTGGCAATGATAACCGCTGCCGTGACAATGACGGCATAATCTGCCTTTTTCCCGCGCTTGGATGATTTCTTCGGCAGTGAGGGAATTAGCTTTATAAAAGCTGTATTGAGCAGCTTGGGCGGGAGAAAGACCAAATTTAGCTAATTCCTCCCTTTTTGGTTGATGTTTCAGCCGACAAACCGGACAAACCCGTCGCACCAGTCTTTGATTGATCACTCCAATTAGGTTATCAGCCACTAGGGCCGGCTCCGCTAATTGATGGAGGCGAGCGATCGCGGCAAAGGCATCATTGAGGGGTAAACTAGAGATAACTAAATGTCCAGTCAAAGCCGCTTCTAGGGCATGGGTAAGGGTGGCAGAATCCGCCAGGCGATCGATGCCGATGATATCCAGGTCTTGATGGCGCAAAGAGGGCAAAATCGAGGCATAATCTCGGCCTTGACCATCAGCGATTTCCACTTGGGTAATACCGTTAAGGCTGCGTTCGATCGAGGTTTCCAGGGTAGCGATATTAACCCCACCCCGGTTTCGATGGGCTAGTAGAGAATAGAAACTGGTGGAACAACCGCCTCCGGCCGGTGCGGTGAGCAGAATCAACCCCGCCTGGCGATCGATCATGGTGCGTACCAGTTTACAGGTTTCTTGGCTAGTAATCAACTCATCGAGGAGCCAAAGTGGCGATCGAGAATCAAAAACCCGCAGGAGAATTTTTTCTCCCTGTGGACGGGGTAGGGTGTGGAGACGAAAATCTATTTTGCGACCGGAAAAAGTTATGGTCATTTTTCCCTGTTGGGGTCGCGATTTTTCGCTGACATCGAGGTTAGCCAGAATTTTAAACCGTGAGATAATCCCTGGGGTCGCTTCTGGAGAAATCGGTTCCCAGGCAGAACGCAGGAGACCATCTTGGCGAAAACGGACAGTTAATTGATTTTCTTGGGGTTCTAGGTGAATTTCCGTGGCTTTACTTTCGATGGCTTGAAGCAGGATATTATTAACGACACTGACGATCATCCTTTGATTGGCCTGTTGAATCAGACCGAGATCCTTGTCGGCTAATTTGTGCTGGGGATGGGGGAGAGATTGGCCATCTTCAAAAAGGCTGGTTATGTCAACTATGGTCTCTAGCTCTTGTTCTTCGGGAAGAAAACGGCTAGATAGGGCTTCTTCTTGGCGAGAATGATAGATTTCGACCAATTTATGGTAATCTGCTCGATCGATGACACGACGTTCAAACTGCAATTCTTGATCTCGGAGGATACGACGTAAATCATCGAGAATCTCCTGATTAGCCGGATCCACCATGGCTAGGTGCAGGACATTGGCAGCGGATTGCTGTTTTTGTAGGGGCAGGATCCGATAACGACGGCAAATTTCCAAGGGAAGGAGCGTGCGAAACAGATTCTCGATTTCTCTCCAGTCGAGGGTCTCACTTTCAGGGTCAAGATATTCTACCCCATACTTGGCTTTTAATTTTGACAGTTGTTCGAGTCGGTAGTATGCCAGTACCTCTTTGGGTAAAGGACGGCCGGTGATCAGGGGTAAAATTTCGATTAGAGGTAGATGACTTTTCTGCCTCTCGATCATTGCCTTTTGTAGTTGCGGGATCGTGACATAACCCGATTGCACTAACTTTTGGGCAAAGGAAGACAGCTTGGTAGGAAGTTTCTCGTTTGCTGATGACATGGAATAGAGCCAGTTAAGACTGTACAACCCACTACATCCCTATAGTATGCCCATTTTTTCAGTGCAGCTAACAGGCAAAAGAAAATTTATCCCACTTTTTGCACTTCTTAACATTCAATTGATAATTTTTACTAATATATTGCTTAACACCGATTCCCCGTGGGGACTATAGCGACAATGAGACTCAATCCGTTGAGTATAGGCTACTTATGAGGACAGGCACTCATGCAATAGGCAAAAGGCAAAAGAGGTAATAGATAATCAGTTTTTAATAACCGAATTTAGTATGATTGATTTTTATCAAGGTGAAGAATCGTAATTTTTTTTCTCAGAAAAAATCAAGTATTGAAAATGTTCTCAATCGTAGTTTCTACAAGGAAGCTTTTTCGTCAAAACATCTTGGGGAATGTAACAATATATAGAGGTGATGGTTTCTGGGTTGTGCATCTCAATTTGGTCGAAATATCTCGAGGACATTTTGGGCTCCCGCGGTCATTGGTGTCAACTTAAGCAAGAAGCTGAATGATCAAGAGTAGCTGATCATCCCAGAGAAAGGAAGTAAAAAATGGTAAAATAGCCCAGAGAAATCAGAGGTGAGTCAGGGGAAACGCACTCTAAGCAACGAGCGAAAAAAGAGGGGAATCCCGACTTACGCCGTTAATGTCAGTCACCCACCTTGGCAATTCCTCCCATGGTAGAAGAATTAACTCAATACTTAACACCCACTTTATTTGCTCCCTTAAAATATCTCCAGGTAAATCATGAGAAATTAATGAGAAATAGGCTTTTAAATCCACCAGTAATGGTCCCTTTAGTATTGAGCTTAGTCTATTGTCAAATAGCGGGATTAAGTGAAGCAGTAAGAGTCTTAAAAGAAGAAGGATTATTATGGGTAAAGCCTTGAGAAGTAAGTAAACAAGCTGTCTCCAAACGCTTGATCCACTTACCCTGTGAAATCTGGTCAGTTCTGCTCAAACAGGTGTTAGAGAAAAGTCAGGAAAAACCGCAAAATCTGCCGAGAAAAGCCCGATGGCCAAGAGTTAGACCAAAATTTACTGCTATCTGGATAGCAGATGGCTCAACCCTAGAGCAGTTAAGAAGAAGACTCAAAATCGCCCCAGAGCAAAAAGTGCAATTGGCCAGTAAGATAATGATGATAGTGGCAGCATTCAGCCAATGTGCTAAGTTATTTAGCCGACGGAGCTCAACTTTTTGGCTTAGTTAAAGCTGAAAGTAAACGACACAGGCAAAGGGATGCTCTCTCTCAACAAATTTGGGCGGCTATTTCCTTAAGTTGACACTAATGATTGCCTGCGTCCTCTTTGAATAACTGCTGCTGCTCACCTATAGGTGAGGGAAAGTCACAGATAGGAGATCGACCCGCAGTAATCAGTCATCAGTAATCAGTGAAAAGAAGGCTGCGAACTTGCCAGTTAATAATTTAACACTTTAACACTTAATACTGTTCACTGAAAACTCAAAACTGCTCAGTGATCAGTGATCACTGAGTCTCCTTGTCCCCAAAAACCATCGTATTTAGTCACTTCAATATCACCAAAAACTCTGACTTGACAAGCAAGACGACGGTGATTATCGGGGTTATGGGGAGGTAAAGAAAGACGCGCTTTTTCCTGCCAATTGATAGCAGAAACTTCGCCCACAATTGCCACCGCACAGGTTCCACAGCTGCCGATGCCGCGACAATTGATCAACTGGGAACCGCCGTTATACAAAGAAATGTCATGTTTTAATAATACGCGGCGGAGATTTGCACCTCGATCGCAGGTGATTGTTTGACCGTAAACTGTTATTCTAGGCATTAGGGACGTGATTTTAAGTGGCTACAGTTATTAATTAATATTAACACTTATTGACTATTTCTATGAACAATGGTAAGCGCATTTGGGTCTATGACACTACTCTCCGGGATGGGGCCCAGCGAGAAGGTATTTCCCTCTCCCTAGAAGATAAAATTAAAATCGCCAGGGAATTAGATAGAATGGGTATTCCTTTTATCGAAGGCGGTTGGCCGGGCGCAAACCCTAGGGACGGTCAATTTTTCTGGAAAATGCAGGAAGAACCCCTAAAACAAGCGGAATTAGTCGCTTTTTGTTCCACTCGTCGCCCCCATATCGAGGCCCGGGAAGATTCGATGTTAACCGCCATTCTCGCCGCTAGAACCCGTTGGGTGACAATTTTCGGCAAATCTTGGGATATGCACGTCACAGAGGGCTTAAAAACCAGTCTGGAGGAGAATTTAGCCATGATAGGAGATACGATCGAGTATCTACGCTGTCAGGGAAAACGAGTCATTTATGATGCCGAACATTGGTTTGATGGTTACAAAAATAACCCCGAATACGCCCTTTTAACCCTCAAAACCGCCCTAGCTGCTGGGGCCGAATGGTTAGTTTTCTGTGATACCAACGGTGGCACTTTACCCCAAGAAATCGCCCCGATTGTGGAGAAAGTGCGGGAGCAATTGGGCATCGATCCTGATAACGAAAATGGGACTAAATTAGGCATCCATGCTCATAATGACGCAGGAACCGCCGTGGCTAACTCCTTAGCGGCAGTTAACGAGGGCGCACGCATGATTCAAGGCACAATTAACGGTTATGGGGAACGCTGCGGCAATGCCAATTTATGTACTTTAATTCCCAATCTTCAGTTAAAAATGGGCTTTTCTTGCCTAGAAGAAAATCAATTAGGCCGATTGACGGGAACTAGCCGAAAAATCAGCGAAATGGTCAATTTAGCCCCAGATGATCATGCTCCCTTCGTCGGACGTTCCGCTTTTGCCCATAAAGGTGGTATTCACGTTTCTGCGGTGGCGAAAAATCCCCTCACCTACGAACATATTAACCCGGAAGCGATCGGGAATCAGCGCCGCATCGTCATTTCTGACCAATCGGGATTAAGTAATGTGTTAGCGAAAGCGCGCAGTTTTGGCATCGATTTAAATAAAGATGATCCCACCTGCCGGCAAATTTTGGAACGTTTAAAAATCTTGGAAAGTCAGGGTTATCAATTTGAGGCAGCCGAAGCTAGTTTTGAGTTATTAATGCGGGAAGCTTTGGGACAGAGAAGCCACCTTTTTGAATTAAAAGGATTCCAAGTTTATTGTGATATGCTGCGGGATAGTGGTAATGCGATCGCTACAATTAAAGTACGGGTAAAAGAGGAAGATTTATTAGAAGTGGCCGAGGGTAACGGACCGGTGGCCGCTTTAGATCGAGCTTTAAGAAAGGCTTTAGTCAAATTCTATCCCGAAATTGCTAACTTTCACCTGACCGATTATAAAGTGAGAATCCTCGATAGTGGTTCGGGGACGGCAGCGAAAACTAGGGTTTTAATCGAGTCAAGTAACGGTCAACAAAGATGGACTACCGTGGGAGTGTCTAGTAATATTTTGGAAGCTTCCTATCAAGCAGTAGTAGAAGGAATTGAATACGGTTTATATCTGCTGCAAAACAATAAACTAGAATTATCGGGTCAATTTTGTCCTTTGGGGATAATTTAGGGAACAGTTATCAGTTATCAGTTATCAGTTATCAGATTTTTTATCCCCACACCCTACACCCCACTTCCTGCTCCCCTGTCTGGGATTGAATCACTACTAGGATAATAATCTAGTGACGACAGAATTTTGCCAACGACGAGCCAAGGCCCGCAGATACATATTAACGGGAAACTGATAATATTCGATAATTAACCAGAGTAAACAAATACCATGGCAAACAAAGGTTAAAATCGACCAAAATAGAGGCAACCATGACAAAGGACTCCCCTCGACTGGAGGAAAAAGATAGGCCCCCGTAGCCACAATTGCCGTGGGAAAAATCACAAATCCTAAACCGATAATTAAGTAAAAACCTGCCATCTCCATTCCTTCTCTCGGTAAACCCTGCCAATACTTACCATTCCAATACCAAGTTAAGGGTAATTGACTATCGGCCATTTTTAAAACCTGTTGTTCTAAATTAGCAGTAAAAATGTGTTGACAAAAGTTACAAGCATAGGCTTCCATTAGTGGTAAAGCGGCAATTTTACCATGGCGACAGACGGGACAAGAATAGGTATCGTGATAGTTTAATTGGGTTGGCTCGGTCATGGTTAATGTGAGTGAGAGTAAAAAAGGCCATTGCAGATACAGCAGTTATCTTAATGGTAAGGTGCAAAGTTTTCTTTTTGGGGAACGGGGAACAGTAGCCGGTCGTCCAGAAATGATAATTTAACCATATCTGGGTCGAGGAAGTTCGAGCATTTGTACTAAAAATTCCCCGACGCAGTTTAAATGCAGTACAACCCAGCACATCTCAACTGTATCTTAGTCGCCGATTTCCAGATAATTTGCCTCTCAGTCCCGCTACTGCCAGAAAAATTGCTATTTAGTCCTTCTTTACTTTAAGTTAAGAAACTTATCTAAGGCTAGAACCATATTTGGCGGCCAACGGCGCACGCTTTTTACCCAATCGAGGTCTTGATAGCGGGTATCCATGCCGACGGCGGCTACCCAATTGCTTTCCGCCTCTCCCTGTTGTCCTTGGGTCCATAAAACGGCGGTTAAGGCGGCTCTGACATCGGGAAACATGGGGTATTTGCGGGCAATATTCCGCATTTTTTGGACTGCTTCCGGATATCTGCCCAATTCGTACAGGGCCAGGGCCAGATTAGCTTGCGCCCAGGCAAAATTCGGGGCTAGTTGAGTGGCTTGGCGATAGTCTTTGACGGCGGCTTCCCAGTCCCCTAAACCGCCCTCAGCGTTGCCGCGATTGTTATAGGCAAAGGCATCATTGGGATCTAGTTCTAAAACTTTATTATAATCGGCGATCGCTTCTTGATATTTGCCTTCTCCTTCTAAAGCGGTGCCGCGATTGAGGTAGGGATCGGGGGCATCGGGGGCAATGGCGATCGCTTGGTTAAAATCAGCGATCGCATCCTCTAATTTATTGAGGCTGACTCTGGCATTGCCGCGATTACTCCAAACGGCGGGGTTAGTGGGGAATTTGGCGACTAATTCGGTCCAATAGTTTTCGGCTTGGACGTAATCCCCTTTTTCTGTGGCTTCTAGGGCTTTTTCGGCGATAACTTCCCCTTCTCTCATCTGTTCTTCGCTAATAGTCGGGCTATCGGCATAAGCGGCCATCGGTAGGGCAAAAAAGAGTAATAGACTCAATACACAAGCGGTGATCCAACGCATAATTACTTAATAATTTGTTACTTAATCTTTTCTCAATCTACCCTACTTAGGTGAACTCTGCCCTAGATAGTCTTGATAGCCTAGTCGTTGAAGATTGCTTTGTTTTTCGAGGACGGAATCGGTGAGGGATTGACGATAGGCGATAACTTGCTCTAAAAGATCAGTATTACCGGTGGCGAGAATTTGAACCGCTAAAAGTCCGGCATTTTTGGCATTACCGATCGCCACCGTGGCCACGGGAATGCCTGCGGGCATCTGTACAATTGAATAGAGAGAGTCTAGCCCTTGTAAAGTGCGTGTGACTACGGGAACTCCAATCACGGGTAAGGGAGTTAAAGATGCTACCATCCCGGGTAAATGGGCAGCGCCGCCGGCTCCAGCGATAATCACTTTTATTCCCCTTAAATGAGCGTTTTTGCCGTATTCAAACATTTTTTCGGGGGTACGATGGGCCGAGACGATGGCGACTTCGTGGCTAATCTGAAAAACCTCTAAAACTGCGATCGCTTCCTTCATGGTGGGTAAGTCGGAATCACTGCCCATAATTACACCCACTAGGGGCGCTGCTGTCACCATAACTACTAGAAAATAATATTTCCCCTAAATTGTATCGGGATCGATGCCTAATTCTCGCAATTTTTGGGCCAATTTTTCCTTAGCTTGTCGTTCCCTTTCTTTCTCTAAAAGAGCCTGTTCTTTCTCTAAAATAGCCTGTTCTTTTGCCTGTCGTTGCTGTAATTCCGCTTCTTGAGGAGTGGGGACTAATTGACCATCGGCGGTAAAATAACGCAGTTTACGGTCAAATATGCCTAAATATAATCCTAACTGTTCACTCCACAGATAACCCTGTTCATTGGGAGAAATGGCTTGATATTGTCCCTCAATTAGTCTAAATCCCTGCAATTCTAAACTATTGGGATCGAACCAAAAATAATTAGGAGTGCGAAAGGTATTTTGGTAGAGAATTTTCTTGTTATTGCGGTCAATATTGGCCGTAGAATCGGAGAGAATCTCGACAATTACATCCGGATATTTACCCTGTTCTCCCCAAACTACCCAACTTTTGCGGGGACGTTTTTCGGTATCTAAAACCACAAAAAAATCTGGACCACAGAAATCACGTTTTTTTAGTTGTTCCTCGTTGTAGTAGATGGTTAGATTTCCCGAAGCGTAGTAATCACTCCTCTCGCGCCATAATAATTCTAGACAACTAAGGAGAATGATGATCTGTTGCAGGTGTAGATCACTTTCCAATGGTGGT